>CAZAVQ010000107.1:0-2936 GCA_964488635.1 uncultured Nitrososphaeria archaeon | reverse complement strand
ACCACCTTGACTAAGACTCGTCTCTCCCTCGGCCCATCGAATTCCGCTAAAAATATGCTCTGCCAAGTCCCAACCATCAGTCTTCCCTCGTTTATCGGGATCGTAGTAGAAGGACTGAGGATGATGGATTTTAGATGTGCATGAGCGTTATAGTCGACTTTGTCATGCATATAGTCTCCTCTCCGGGGAATTAACTTCATGAGAGTTCTTTCCACATCTTTTCTTAATCCCCGTTCATCCTCATTTATGAATAGACCGACGGTCGCATGAGGAACGAATACGTTGACCAATCCATCCCTTATCTCGCTCTTGTCAACGGCTCGGAGGACTATGTCTGTAATGTTCACGAAGTCTATGGCCGCTCTCGTTTTCACCCTAAACTCGGTGAAATAAGTTTTCACAAAGCTTTGTAGCTCAGTCTATGATTAAAGGATTTAGCGCGGAAACCAAATAAATTCCTGGGTGGCGATTCTTAGGGGGGATGTTGATAGACGCCCACTGTCATGCTTATGAGTTCTCACGTGAAGATCTCAGAAAGTATGCTTCTTCATTTAGGATGATCTGCGTTTCCGAGGATCTCGAGAGTAGCGTGAAGTCTCTTAAGCTGGGGGAAAGTTTTTCCAACCTGCTTCCCTTTGTTGGGTTACATCCATGGAGCGTTCCTGAAACGCCTCGTTCTGAAGTAGAAGAGATAGTGAAGCTGATTGAGGAACGGGAGGTCGCCGGATTAGGGGAGATAGGTTTGGATAAGAGGGTGGGTAGGGAATATCAAAGGCAGAGAGAGGTGTTTGAAAAATTCTGTGAACTCGCCTCAGAATACGATCTTCCAGTCAATCTCCATGCATTGGACGCGTGGGAGGACGTGTTAGAGATCCTAAGGAGGTATGATGTTGAAAAGGCGGTTTTCCACTGGTATGGCGGGCCAATTGATCTTTTGGAGGAGTTGTCAGATAGCGGATACATGATCACGATAAATCCCGCCGTAAAAATTCAGCGTCGTCACCGCCTGGTGTTGGAGGAAGTTGAGTTGGAGATGCTCATGACGGAGAGTGATGGGCCATATCAATATCGGGGACTATATTTGTTTGAAGCCGGATATGATTCCCGAGTTAGTTCAGTTCATAGCGGAGGTTAAGGGAATTAAACGAGAGGATGTGGAGGAATTGGTTGAGAGAAACTTCATGAGATTTCTCAGGTGACCGCCTTTAAGATCGGGAGCTGAATATTCCTTAAATATTCTCCGACGATTTTCCTACTTTCAGATTCCTCGTGATCTATCTCTGCGATCAGGCTTAGGGTTTTCAGGAAGATCTCATGCTCCTTTTTCCCCATGATTTCGGCGAGGATGATCTGGTATCCTTGATCTATAAAGATGCAGTACAGGTCTTGTGGCAAGTTCTTCGGGATCTTCTCTAATAGGTCTTCCTCTTGTATGGGTATGCTGAACATTTTTCCTTCGCTCCTTCCACTGACTATGAAACAGGTTCCCTTGGTGACCTTCTCTATGGATGCAGGGGTAGGCTCGATTACCTTTAGGTTTTTCAGGGGCTCTGCGGATTCTATTATCCACCTCGGCTTCTCTGATTGTCTGCTTAGGATCGCCTTCGCCTTTATGGGTATCCCGGGTCTCAGGGGAATCTTGGGTTCACGCATATACATGGTCTCAGATTTCCCTCCGAGGGTCACGATCTTCACCCTATATTCAAGTAGCCCTCTTCGCGTTCTCGGCGTAACGGATACCACGTATCCGCTGATCTCTATTTCATCTGAGGAGCCTTTGAAGTCTTTCATACCTCTATCCTTAAGATTTCACCGGAACCTTATTTAGCCTTTGAGGCTGCGTTTTCTGAGAAAATTGCTCCGGTATCTGCCGAGGTTACTCCTAGGGAATATCGCAGTAGGTATCCTTTCCCGACTTTTGGTTCGGGTGGATGCCATGACTGAAGCCTTTTCCGGATCTCATCGTCATCGAGTTCGACTCTGAGCGTTCTCGCCGGCACATCTATCTCGATCACGTCGCCGTCTTTGAGCACGGCTATGGGTCCTCCTTCGGCGGCCTCGGGTGATACGTGGCCTACGCATAGCCCTCTCGTGGCCCCGGAGAATCTGCCGTCCGTTATCAAGGCGACTTTCTCGATTAATCCAAGTCCGACGAGCGCCCCGGTTGGCGCGAGCATCTCCCTCATCCCCGGACCTCCCTTCGGCCCCTCATACCTTATCACGACGACTTCTCCGGCCTCGATTTCCCGATTCATCAGGGCCTTTACGGCGTTCTCCTCGCAGTCGAATACCCTCGCCTCTCCCCTAAACCTCATCATGCTCCTCGGAACCCCCGCGGTCTTCAACACCGCCCCCCTAGGCGCCAAGTTTCCCCAAAGAACCGCGATGCCGCCGCTTCTCCTTACCGGGTTCTCTAAAGGTCTAATGATCTCCTCGTCGAACCGCCTCGCCTCCGCGATGTTTTTGCCCACGGTTTTTCCGGTGACCGTTAGGGCGTCGAGGTTCAGGAGGGGTTCTAGGGTCTTCATCACGGCCGGTATCCCGCCAGCCCTATCCAAGTCCTCCATATCATATGGGCCGCTGGGAATCAATTCGGATAGCTGCGGTGTCTCCCTGCTGAGCCTATCGAAGTCGCCGAGGGTGAGATCCACTCCCGCCTCCTTCGCCACGGCCATCAGATGGAGGACGGCGTTCGTAGAACCTCCGAGGGCTAAGTCCACTCGGATGGCGTTCTCGAAGGCTTTTCTCGTCATGATCCTAAGGGCAGTTAATCCCTCGCGGACGAGTTCAACAGCCCTCTTCCCGGATGCGAGCGCTATGCTAATCCTCCTCGAGGTATTTGCCGGAGGCGTCGCCGAGCCCGGTAGAGATAGCCCTAGGGCCTCGGTGAGGCAGGCCATGGTATTAGCCGTGTAGAGCCCGTTGCATGAGCCGCA
>CAZAVQ010000106.1:0-2980 GCA_964488635.1 uncultured Nitrososphaeria archaeon | reverse complement strand
CTTCATGGCGGGATCCCGAAGAGGAATGTCGTCCTACTCGCGGGTGGACCTGGAACAGGTAAATCCATCTTCGGATACCAATACCTCTATAATGGCCTTAAGCGCGGCGAGCATGGGATCCTAGTCGCCCTCGAGGAACACCCGGTTCAGATCAGGATCTCGATGTCCCAGTTCGGCTGGGATGTCTCGGAGTATGAGGCAGGTGGGGAATTCGCGATAGTGGATGCCTTCACGGCGGGGATAGGCGAGGCGGCTAAGAGAGAACGATACGTCGTGAGGGCCCCCGACGACTTCCAAGCCTTAGTCGATGTCCTGAGGACAGCCATTAGGGAGATACGCGCTGAAAGGGTTGTAGTCGACTCGGTTACCACGCTCTATATCACGAAACCCGTCCTCGCCAGGAGCATGGTCCTCCAACTGAAGAAAGTGCTTTCCGGAATGGGGTGCACATCAATTCTCATCTCGCAGGTCAGCGTGACTGAGAGGGGGTTCGGGGGCCCGGGTGTGGAGCACGCGGCTGATGGGATCGTCAGACTTGACCTCGATGAGATTAGGGGCGAGCTTAGGAGGAGCTTGATCGTCTGGAAGATGAGGGGAACCGCGCACTCTATGAGAAGACATCCCTTCGAGATAACAGATAAAGGGATAACCGTGAAGAAGGAGAGTATGGAGGTGCCAAGGGAGGTGGGTGGTGAATGAGTGAGGAGATACCGTTAACCCCGGTTGGGAGGGATCAGATACACAAGCTTGAATCAGCGCTCCTAATCGCCAGCATCTTCAGCCCAACAGTCTTGGAAGAACTTGAAAACCCAAAGGAAAGACTCACGTGGATAGATAGCCTAGCGGTCGCGGCGGCGGCTCTAGCGAGGGAGAAGGCGAAGATGAGTGTATCACAGATAGCGGATGAACTCGGTAGATCCGAGGCCACGATCCGAAATCACCTACAGGGAAAGACTAAGGCGGGTCAAATAGTAAGGGAGACCTATGAGAGATTTGTGAGGGAAGGCGTTAGTATACCGTCGCTGCCCGAACTCTTCAATGAGAATTATGCGCCGATCACCGAGAAAGAGGACGTCGAGAAGCTAAAGTCGGAGATAGAGTCCCTGAAGTCCCAGCTAGAACAATACAAATCCAAGGTGGAGGAGTACGAGAAGAAGCTCTCGGATGCGAAGACCGTTCTAAGCAGCGTCGCCGAAACCATAAACAGGCTTATCTCGGAAATCTAAACCAATACGTCCCACATTTTTCAAGCATTTAACTCCAATTTTTTATAAGTCGTCAGCCAACCTAATAATCATGCTATCAGACCTAGAATTGATGGGGAGAATATTATTGGCATTCGCACTCGGCGGGGCCATAGGATTTGAGAGGGAAAGAGTCGATAAACCCGCCGGGCTTCGGACACATATCCTAGTTTCAACGGGATCCTGCTTATTCACGATATTATCGCTCTATGCGTTTCCGGGATCTGACCCCGCGAGGATAGCCGCATACATAGTTGCGGGGATAGGTTTCATCGGAGCTGGAACGATAATTCAGACGAAGGAGAGGGTCGTGGGGATAACCACGGCGGCGTGTCTATGGGTCGCCTCCTCGATAGGCATGGCCGTTGGAGCCGGATACTATCTACTCGCAATCTTCACGACGATAATCGCCTATCTAACCCTGAGATTAAGATGGCTCGAGAAACTGGTGAAGTAGCCGAGAAGAAGGCGCGCATAACCCTTTAAACTAGCTCTAACAAGGTTTAATGAAATGACGAAGCACCTATTAGAACGGATGGAAAAGCTCTTCGTGGCCGCCGTCTCCGACACTTTGGATTCCATGGGGTTCCTGAACCAAACCATGCACTCAGGCTTCAAGCCCTTGATTCCGGAGGCGAAGGTGGCGGGCCCCGCGATAACTCTCCGCGTGACCAAGATGACCGAGAGAAATCCTCCAAAAGACATAGATGAGGTAATTGAGATCTTCGCGCCTTTCTTCGATAGCCTTCGCCCCGACCACGTAGCAGTAGTTGATACGAATAACTGTCACGAATTTGCCGCCTATGGAGAACTCATGTCCTCGATCTCTATAAAGAAAGGAGTGAAGGGAGCCATCGTTGACGGGGCGATCAGGGATATCTCGAGGGTGCTCCGACTCAGATTCCCGATTTGGTATAAGGGGAACATTCCGACCGATTCCATTCCGAGATTCGAGGTCGTCGGAGTGAATAAGCCGATCTGGTGTGGAGGGGTCCGCGTGAAACCCGGGGACATAGTATTCGCCGACGTGGATGGGGTAGTGGTCATCCCTCAGGAATTGGATCTGGAAGAAGTTGTTGAGAAGGCGGAGAGGAAGGTCGAACTCGAGGAGAAGACTAGGGAGGAACTCCTAGCCGGGAAACCGTATAGAGAGGTGCTCCGGAAATACAAGGTGCTCTAAGATGTAGCCCGCCTCAGTCTCAGATATATCAGCGGCAGAGAAAGGATCAACAGCCCGGAGATAATCATCAAGGCATCCTCAAACGCCAAGTATGTCAGGATGAAGCCCGTGAATATAGGCCCCAAAGCCTGGCCCACATCCTTAATCGTCTCCATCGCGCCCATCGCAGCTCCATATTTTTCCTCGGTTACCAGCTCTGAGACGAGCGGCGGAGCCGATGCGGTTGCGAGCGCTACCCCGATCGAGAATATTATGATTGAGAAGAGGAGACCCGCGTAGCTCTTGAAGAAGACTATCCCGGCTATCCCGATCGACGAGATTATGAGACCTATGGAGATCGTCTTGATCCTGCCGACGACATCGGATAGCCTTCCGGCATAGGGTTTCAAGATCATTATGGAGAAGAGGTGAATCGTGAAGACCGCGCCTATCAGCCAAGGCGCTATCCCCAAATCCTCCATATATATCGGCAGAAAGGTCTCCAAGCTCTGCATCGCGAAATAGGTTACGGCCATGACCGCGCCCGCCGCCACCACATCGCCGCTGAATAAGACCT
>CAZAVQ010000105.1:0-2989 GCA_964488635.1 uncultured Nitrososphaeria archaeon | reverse complement strand
GGATAAATTCGCTATGCACGTTAAGGGCCTAGAGATCAGCGCATATGATCACAGAGCGGCGCCCGCGATGGCTCTCAGCTATGCTACCTGTGATATTGGCGCGCATCATAACAGGTCGTGGGCCATAACTTATGACGTCGAAGCGGGGAGGACGAGCTATGGAAGGGATAAGGCAGAGAAGGTAATCTACCTCCAACACATGCGCCCGCTCTTCGACATGCTCGGGGTCTGCAGGCTTTACTGGGTTGAACTCGGAATAGATCCGAACATCTATGCCGAAGCATATTCGGCGGTCGTCGGCAGGGAATTCATCCTCGAGGATCTGCTCTCCTGCTCGGAGAGGGTTTGGAATGTGACGAGGGCCATAGCTGTGCTCAGAGGGGGAGTCGGCGTAAAAGACGACATGCTTCCCGCCAGGGACTTCGAAGACCCGATTCCAGAGGGATCAACGAAGGGAATTAGACTTGACCGCGAGAGCTTCCTAGATCTCCTGAAGACCTATTATCAGCTAAGGGGATGGGATGAATCCGGGAAGCCTATGAGGGAGAAGCTCATTTCTCTCGGATTAGAGGATGTCGCAGAGAAACTATACGGATAGGCTGCGAATTATCCTGGAAGTCCCCACGCCTTACACCCCCTTCTTTTCGACAACCATCAATATATTTTCCGGAAACTTAGAAGACCTATGCCAAAGAGGCCGAGGAATCCTTCATCCCCGAGATATAAGGCGAGGATGGGATACGAGGGAGAGTACTATCTTATACGGAAATTCGCCGTTAAGGAGAAACCGGGAACCTACGCCGTCAGGACCCCGGGAAGCGGGGCGGGTAAACTCCCAAAGCCGGACATAATCGCGGTCGATGAGGGAGAACTCTTGGCGATAGAGGTCAAATCAAGTAACAAATCATATGTGGCGTTAAATAGCTCGCAGGTCAGGCGGTTGCTGGATTTCTGCAGATTCTTTGTGGTGAGGTGCCCCCACTGCGGAGCAGAGATTAAGCCTAAGCCAATTCTCGCGGCGAGGTTTCTGAGGAAGGAGTGGCGTTTCGTCGAGATCCCCATGGACTGGGAGGGCTCGATCATCTTGAGGAGGTCTTCTTCTCCAACCTTTGCCTCCGGGAGATTATCTTCCCGGAAGTCGGGGGACGTGGGGGAATCTTCTCGATAGAGGAGAGTTCGAGTAGGTGCTGGCTCAGGAAGTGGCTGAACGTGGGCGCGTTCTTAACCCACTTTCGCTCGCTGGGCTTAGAGAGATATCCCAACGCGACGAGACCCTGAAGCAAGTTACCAATTCTCCTCCGCCTGTTTCTATTCACCTTTATCTCATCTGGAAGCAGATTTATCACGTCGGTTAGCGTGAACGGCTGATTCTCAATGGACGCTATGGCCGCGAGGACGCGTTGAACGTCTTCTATCCTCAGCTTTCTAACCCTCCATGCCAGCATCTTGATTATCGGATTTATCGGCCGCCTTTCCCCCAATTTGCCTCTCAGCCCTCCATCTTCTTCAACAATATCTGGATTGGGACGTCAAAGGATTTCCCGCATTTGCCGCATGTGAAGACTAGTTTGCAATTATTCGAGGCCAGTTCCTCAAGCTCCTCCTTCGGCGGGATACTCGTTACCGCGGAGTTCCTACAGGATGGGCAAATGATCCTAACCCTTCTACCCTTCTCCAAGTTTTTGAGCTCCACGGGTTTTCCATCGGCCGTAAACGCCTCGATATAGGACTCTCTGGGCGGTGGCGCCGGGGCTTCTTCCTTCTTTGCCTCGAGGGCCCTTCTAAGCGACGCGAGTTCCTCCTCTAAAGCCGCCTTCTTCTCGCTAAGCCTCTTAACTTCTTTTTCCAGCTGATCGAATACCTTCTTCGGGACAAACTCATTTCTCACATATGGGAGTATGAGGGAGATCATGCTCTCGCGGACGCGGTTTAACAAGTGGGGTTCCAGCGGCTTCAGGGCCGAGAGCTCTCCACGCTTTATCTTGAGTATTTTCTGGAGTTGGTCTACTAGGGTTTCTAGATCCTCTGCCTCGACTCCCTGCGGGTCCGTGAATAGCTTAAGCACGGTATATGCTGCTGATAGCTCTCCTTCTAGGATCTCGAGGTAGGTCTCTCTACTCGAAACATCCTTCTCGAGTTCCTCCAATCTCCTCCGCTCTTCCTCAATCCTCTGCCTAATTTCCTCGATATTTCCCCGGATCCCTAAGAGCTCTGATAATTCCTCGCTAAGTCTCTCCTTTTCGAATCTGAGTCTCTCGACATCGGATTTCAATTCTTTTATCAAATCATTCAGCTCTTCTAAGCTAGTTCTCTGCCCTACGCGTTCCTCGAGTTCGGCGTTGACCTCCTCGAGCTTGGCTTTAGCCTCCTCGACGCGTTTTTCCGTTTCTCGGATCTCCTCCTCAAGCTCGGACTTGAATCTCTTCAGCTCCTCCAATTCTCCAGCAATTCCATGGATTTCCTCGAGTTCCTCGAGGATCTTCCGTTTTCTTTCTTGGAGTTGCTGGATCTCTCGCTTGGCCTCTTCAAGTTCATTCTTGAGGTTGTCGATCTCGGATCTCAGGTTCCTTTGCTCTTGAAGCCCGCTTATTATCTCTTGAACATCGTAGCCCGTGCTCTTGAAGGATTCTACGACGTTCATCGCTTTTTCTAAGTCGTCCAGATTCAACCCCCTCTCTCTGAGGGCGTCGGCGAGCTTCGCTATCTTCCCGACCAATTCTAGGGTGAGCTTATGTTGTTCTAGGTAGAGGTTTAGATCTTCCTCGATCCTCTTCCTCTTCTCCATCAGCTGCTCAATCGAGTATCTGAGCTTAACCTCCTCACTCGATAACCTGTTATAATCCCTCAGGAGCGATAGGTAGCTCTTACCGGCTTCGCGTTCGAGCTTCCTGAGCCTAAGCGCCGCGTTCACATAGCGTTTGACCTTGGATTTATCCCAACCCAGTTCCTCGGCGAGCTTGATGAATGAGAGAAGTTTCTCTCTCGGGAT
>CAZAVQ010000104.1:0-3030 GCA_964488635.1 uncultured Nitrososphaeria archaeon | reverse complement strand
GGAATACCCAGGGAGAAGGATTACAAGTTATCCCACAGCGAGAGGACCGTTGAGAGATATTATGGTGGAACGCTCTGTCAAAACTGTTTAGAGGAGCTGATTAGGGCGAAGGTTGCGAAGGAGTGGGAGGAGGCTTCGCCGAGCCCCGCCTCTACAGCTTAAAGTATTCCTTAACTGCCTGTAGGACTATTTTGAATACCGCTTCCTCATCGAGTTCGCTGGTATCCAAGACTAAGTGGAATGGCTCAAAATCTTTTCCGAGGAGGATCCCATAAAGCCTCTCATAGAGTTCGGCGCTTTCCCTGTCTCTCTTCCGCAGCATCTCAAGGGCTTCCTCAACCGCGACGCCGCTTCTCTTGGATATTCTTTCAGCTCTCACCTCCGGTCTCGCCTTCAGCCAGATATTGAACCCTCCTTGGTATAGCCAGGGGAGGACCCAGCTATCGATCACGACGCCTCCCTTCTCAGCGAATTCCAGAAGCTTTCTATCCACGTCCTTATCGAACTCGGGGTTCTTGAACCTCTCTTCGAGGAATTTGAAGCCCTCACCGGTCTCCCACCACTCGTTTCCACCGGGCTTATAGCCCCGCTCTATCGCCAGCATTTTCAACCCATCCCCACCGGATATATACTTCAGATTTAGGGCGCTAGCCAGCTTTCTCCCCAGCGTGCTCTTACCGGATCCGGCGAACCCGCTGATGCATATCACTATCTTCTTCGACATCTCAGGGTATATTCTCTGACTGGGATGAAATAAATTAGATTCTTCAGGGAACCAAGAACCCCGGCTCGGGTTGGAACTCCTCGATGGATGCGAGCTCTTTCAGCCTCTTAACCACCCGTTCTCGAGCCTCAAGGGGGGTTGGGAGATCCCTAACCAGCTTCCCGCCGCGTATCAGGGGCTTGAGCAGGGGTTCAACCTCTTCCCCGCAGATTGGGCATGAATCTAGCTCGGCGTTGAACGGGACGACCGTGTCGTGTAGTTTCCGGCATCGGTATACCTGCTTTCTGCCTGGGAGCTTCCCCCGCTTTGAGAAAGATTTCCCGTCGACCTCGACTAGGTCCATGGCCAAGTCTATGGATGGTGGAAACGCTATGGAGGTCCCGACCCCGAAGCCATCGGCGACATCCGATAATTCCCTAACCTCATCCTCGTTTAGGCCGCCGCTTACGAATATCTTGACATTCTTATATCCAGCTAGGTCAAGCGCCCATCTAGCCTCCAACACGATTTTCCTCATGTTTCCACGCCTCGAACTCGGCGTGTCGAACCTGACGCCATAGAGCTTCTCCTCCAAGATATCGGCGGCGAGAAGCGCCTCGAATCGTTCATCAGATAAGGTGTCGCAGAGAGTTATCCTAGGAACGTCTTCCGGGATCACCGAGTCGAATGCCCTCCAAGCCTCCGGCTGGTTTCCAAAGATCAGGATCAATGCATGCGGCATGGTCCCAACTGGCTTGACCCCGGCGAGCTCGGCGCCGATTACGCTAGAAACGGCATCGCATCCACCCATCAAAGCATATCTATCGACCATGGGCGCGAGCGCGGGGTGGACGGATCTTATTCCGAAGAAGAGGAGCGTCTTGTTTCCGGCGGCGATTCTAAGCCTCGCTGCCTTCGTCGCCACGCTCGTCGCGTGTCTGAGTATTCCTAAGAGACTTGACTCATAGACGCCGTATTCTACATATTTTCCATCGATCGCCATAACTGGCTCATATATCCTGAAGAACTCCCCCTCCTCGAGGGCGTATACATCGACATCCTTTCCTTCGAGAAGCTTCGCAGCCTCACCTATCCCCGCGGCTATCGCCCAGCCATATCCCCTTGGAAAACCGTAGGCGTGGATCTCGGCATAGGCGCGTTTATCCTTTCTCCCAGTTCTTTCAAGGATTTCCTTGGTTCTAGCGAAGTATATGTCTGTGACTTTTCCGGAAAGTATCTCCTCTTCAGTCGCTATGTAAAACCTTCTCTCCTTCATTTTTCCCGCACCTCGAAGCTCAGAAGATCTGAAGAGGTCAGGGCGGCCTTGAGGACGGAGTTCATGAAGCGGAGGGAGGCGATGTGATCGAAGTCGGTGAGGGAGAATACGGCGTCGACTGGAATTATCAACTCGTATCCCCTAACCGCCGCACCCACAGCCGTGCAGAGAACGCAGATATTTCCGAGCAAACCGGTTAGGATCAACTTCTTTATTTCCCTGGATTTTAGCACGTGATCCAGCGGCGTCGAGTAGAATGCGTCGTAGCTCGGCTTCCTAATCGTTATATCGGTTTCTTCGGGCTTTAACTCCCCGATTATCTCAGCGCCCCAAGTCCCCGCCACCGTATGTTCTCCCCAAATCTTGAACTCGGGGTCGTCTCTGATATGCCAGTCCTGGGTGAAGATTATGGTGGCCCCCGCGTCCCTCGCCTTCGACAACAGCTTCTTGATCGACGGGATTATTTTCTCGGAGCCCTTTGCGTAGAGTTTTCCAGAGGGGTTGATGAAATCATTTTGGACATCGATTATTACTAAGGCGGTCTCCCCCGGATCCGCTCGGACGCTGGTTACTTCAAGCTTTTTCGGGAGCTTTAAAACTTCAGGGAACCCCATCGTTCTCTTCACCAACTCTTCCTAAACCGTAGAATTAAGCCCTTTCCCTCTTTCCTGAAAGCTCAGAATTCCAGCAAGGGTTTCGCGAGCTTTACGGCGAGCTTCGGATGGGAGAGGAGCTTCTTAGCCACCCTGACGACCTCTAGGCCGTTTGCGAGGTCTAGGATATCTCTATCTTCCAGAATCTCGGCCAACTGATTTAGCTCGTCGTCGCTCAGCCGCTCTAGAACCCTTAGCACCTTCAAACTCCTCTTAATCCTGTTTAACCAGTAACCATACTTCTCCTCGAATTCGCTCAGCCTCTTCTTGGATACATCCTCCGAAGCCGCTTTTCCAGCGACCTCTCCCGCCGCCAATCCTGCCGCAATCGAGGAGTGTATTCCCCCGCCGGTTAATGGAATCACCATTCCAGCCGCATCGCCTATCAGCATCGCACC
>CAZAVQ010000103.1:0-3079 GCA_964488635.1 uncultured Nitrososphaeria archaeon | reverse complement strand
TAGAAGGTCCCTTTGTGAGTCCTGAAAAGTCGGGGGCCATGAATAGCGAGTACTTCAAGAATCCGTCTCAAGAGATCTTCGATGAGATTTATGAGGCATCCGCCGGCGAGCTTAAGATCATGACTATAGCCCCCGAGCTTCCTGGGGCGATTCCCATAATTAGATACATCCTCTCACGCAGGGTCCAAGTCGCGCTGGGGCATACGAATGCCTCCTACGAGTACGCTAGGGCGGCGATAAGGGCGGGGGCATCTCATGTCACTCACCTCTTTAACGCGATGAGGGCTTTCCATCACAGGGACCCGGGTATAGTTGGGGCGGTTCTCGAGGACCCCGGGGTCTCCGTGGAGGTGATCGCCGACCTCGTTCATCTAAGTTCAACCGCGATAAAGCTCACCTATATGCTGAAGCCTAGGGATAAGGTGGTATGCATCACGGACGCCCTTGCCGCGGATCTGCCTGAGGGCATCCACCAGATCGCAGATCGCGAAATTCTCGTGAAAAGCGATGCGGCGTATCTCAGCGATGGGAAGACCCTGGCAGGGAGCACCTTGACCTTAGATAAAGCCTTACGAAACTTGGTGTTCAACATCGGAATACCTTTAGAGGATGCTCTGAGATTTATGACGGCGAATCCGGCGAAGGTATTGGGAGAACGCTGTTTAGGCGCGATTAAAGTCGGTTCTCGGGCCGATCTGACGGTGTTAGACAGGAATTTTAGGGTCGTGGCAACTTTCGTAGATGGGGTCCTCGTTTACCGGAGACCCGATTGATTTTTACAGGTTTATCGGCGAGATCTTAACCTTAAGCGTCACCCGATCTCCATCTCTAAGTTTAAACCTCTCTCTTAGACAGATAGGAGCTATCACCTCGACCACCTCCTTGGGGTAATGCGTTCTCTCGGCGAAGATTATTACCACCTCTTCCTCCCCATTCATTAAGGCCCTGATGCATCTGGCTCCTCCATAAGATCTCCGCTCATCGCTGAAGCTCTCGATCTCTATGTCTGCAGCCTTCTCCACCATAAGTCTCCTCAAAACTTGATCCCTGCCGGACAATCTGATGTTGAGCGTCCCGGGATATGGCCTGAAACCCAATTTCTCCTCGAATTCCCGGGCGTAATGCGGTATTTGTAGGTAGTAAGCGCCTTCTCCGAGACCTGTAAATACGGATCCCTCCAACTCCACCTCGACAGGGGTCTCGAAAATTCTCCTCAGGTTAGTATACATTTCGAGGAGTTCTTTCAAACCCTTCTCCGTCAGCCTCACTACGTGCCTTCTCCCAACGGTAGTTCTCTCAACAAGCCCCCTCTGCTGCAACCCTATCAGTACCCTCGAAGCGGTCTGCTGGGAAATCCCGAGTTCTTCGGCGAGCTTCGTAGTCGAGAGCGGGAGCCCACTAACTATGCCACCGCGCTCCGCGAGAAAGAGGAGGACTTTACCGCTTATCGTCAGCAGATCCACAGGCTCCATCCGCGTCCATTAAATCTAATGTTAACAGGTTAATGAAACTATAGCGGAATGCTCTCGTTAACCTTCAGACCTTCTTCCGTGAATAGGAGTATATCTATCCCGTTTCCGCTAGCAGCGTCCCTGGCTATTGAAGCCTTCACAGCTTTAACGGCCAGTTCCTTAAGTTCTTCCCGACTTAGATCCGGCTTATAGCTACTCTCGATTACGCCTATCGCTATCTCGGCGCCTGAACCTATTACAGCGTAATCATCCTCAATCATGGATCCCAGGGGATCTAAGACTATTATGTGGGGGCCTGCTGCGTCGAATCCGCCGACGATTGTTTCGGTTAAGTAAGGTAGGAATCTGCTTCCAAAGAGGTAATTGGAGAGAACTTTCGCGACGGTTCTAACTTGGGGCTCCTTCTTGTTAATAAGCTTGTAAAGATTTATTTCGGCTTGAGCGTCCCTGATTAGGCTTTGCATGTCTCCCACGAAGCCTGCACATGCCGCCCCTATCTTGGGCGTTATCTGAAATAACTTTCGAACATTCTTACTCATTACGAAATACCCGTAGGTGAGCCTTTTTTCTGATGCCAGGACCACCGCATCCTTGGTTCTAATGCCGATGGTGGTCGCGCCGGGATAAGGAAACCTCTGAGCCATTATCTAAAACCCGGCACCACTAATCCCATCCCAACTCTTAACTCTTACCATAGATGCATCTGAGAATAACCGCCCCAAGCCCCCTAACTGGTGGTTAAGCGGCGTAATTTCAACCTATTTCCCGGTCTCAAGCCGAATTCCTCGGCGGCGCTTCCACGGTTAATCGAGAGTTCGAGATATCCCGATCCCCCGATCGTGAGGAGGGGGTCTCCCACGCCGACGTATGCGTATGATTTTACGAATTCACATACGATTTCTCGCCCCTCCACGGCGATCCTAATTTTCTCCCCGGTCCTGAGGGGTAGGTTCCGCAGCCCTAAGTTCGTGATCACGTTGCCAAATCTATCGATGTGCATAACCGTTACCTCGATCTCGTCGTCGGAGATGATCGGCTCGGGGAGCGCGAACTTCGCGAAGTCAGAGGTCTCATGGCCGAGTTCCTCTACACTTCTTCCCGAAGCTATCATCCCAGCCACGGGCGCGAAGACATCTCTCGCATGAAATGTTTCGGAGAACCTCGGTGGAAGCTTTGATTCATCAATCACATACACCTTATTTATCCCAAGTTCCTCCGCGGCGGGGAACATAAACCCGGTATCCGGCCCTATGAGAACGTCCCCTCTCCTCGTTACGAATATTATGCCCCGTCGCTTGGAGCCGACTCCGGGATCGACGACGGATACGTGGATTGTTCCAGGCGGCATGTGGGGTGCGCTGACTTTCAGGATGAAGGCGGCTTGGAGTTCGTTGAATGCCGAGATTTCATGCGTGACATCGATTATCACCGCATCTCTACAGTAGGAAAGGATGGCGGCCTTCACTTGGGCCACATATGGATCCTTGAGGCCGAAATCCGTCAGAAGCGCGACTATGGGTTTCAAGCTCTCCTCCCTCTTCAAGTTATTTTCCGGCTCAGCGCTTTTAACTATCCTCACATCTCGGGCAGCCAGGATTCATCATCGC
>CAZAVQ010000102.1:0-3126 GCA_964488635.1 uncultured Nitrososphaeria archaeon | reverse complement strand
AACCGCTTCTATGGCCTTTTTCTCCGGGAGCTTATCAGGTGGGCCGCCGGCTTCGATGAATATCGTCGGAGCCCTTGTAGCCGGTCCATGATGAGTCACCTCTAGACCCACTTTCCAGCCTTCAAGTCCCAGATCAGTTAATTGCCTGGCCAAAGCATGTAGGGATGCGTAGAGGGCTGCGGCGCTCGTCGGCGAGAGCGTTCTCGGGGAGCCGCCCATCAGGGCTTCAGACCCCCAATTCCCAACTGGATGAGTTAGGAGAGCTGTTATACCGGCTTCGGATCTATGGGAGGAGGCGACTATGACTAACTCTGGGTTTAGATCCTCGGCTAGGCCCTCGGCGAAAATGTGCTTTTCAGAGATGAATCTTAGCAGGATCTCGCCCCTTCGATATAGATCCGGGCCACTCTCGCTAAACCCATAGGATTGGATTAGTATCTCGGCGGCCCTCATCGAAACCGGATCGGCCTTGGAAGCTATTATAACCCTCATCCGCTTCAAGGAGACACGAAAAACGTACGTCAAAAATATTCGCGTTGACATAGAATTTCATAGATGAGGTTTCAGCCCATTAGGAGGCCGCTGATCTGCAAGCCCGTTGCCGAGGAACTCCTTCGAGCGCGAGCAAGCGGAGAGGCCGTGGCTCGAGTCTCCTTAGATTTGGGGATAAGTACTCGAGAAATCAGATTATCGGCTGAGGGCGTGCGCTCAGGGGAATTCGAGTTAAGCTGGGAAGACGTAGAATTGGCCGCGACCAGGGATAGGGATGTATATTATGTCGAGGAAAATAAGATCTTCCCGCTCTCAATCGCCTCGACCCACTTCTACAAGCTCGTTTTAGTGCGGTGGAAGCATGCCCCAACCCTAGAGATCGATGGAATACACATGCATAGGATCCTCGAAGTGCCGCCGGAGATGGATTCCGAAATGAAGGTCAGGCTTCTCGGAAACCTAAGATGCCGAAAGGTCCTCGATATATGTACTGGGCTGGGATACACGGCGGTAGCGGCCAAGAAAAGGGGCGCTTGTAAAATAACGACGATTGAAAAAGATGAAAATGTGATTAGGATCGCGCAGTTCAATCCCTGGTCTTGGGATCTAGAAGATGAGGATATAGAGCTGAGGATAGGGGATGCAGTAGAACTCGTGGATGAATATCGCGGAGAATTTGACGCCGTAATCCATGACCCACCCAGGCTCTCTCTAGCCGGAGAACTCTATGGATTGGATTTCTACAAGAAATTGGCGAAAGCGCTTAAGCCCGGTGGGAGAATAGTACACTACGTGGGTCAACCTGGAGTCCATAAAGGCAGAAAGATTTGGAAAGGCGTTATGGAGAGGATGAGGGAGGCGGGGTTTGAGGTAAGATATGATGGGGAGACGAGGTGCGTCTACGGCCATCGGAAACGATAATAGTGGGTCTATAGAGTCCATGGCCGGGAAAGAGATGACGGAAAAGGAGATAATAGGCCACGGGACGTGGCTCGACAAGGTCGCCGCGGAGCTCGTCAAGAGAGAAAAAGAACTTGGAAGAAGCCTAGACTTGATCAGAACCGAAAGCGGGCTCGGGGCATCCGGGATACCCCATATAGGGAGCATGGCAGACGCCGTGAGAGCTTACGGCGTAACCCTCGCCCTCAAGGAACTCGGATACAACTCGGAGAGCATCGCATTCACTGATGACATGGATGGGTTGAGGAAAGTCCCGGCGGGAATGCCGAAATGGCTGGAGGAATATCTCTTGAAGCCCGTCTCCTCGATCCCGGATCCATATGGATGCCATGGCTCATTCTCCGAGCATATGAGCGGCATGCTGAAGGAAGCGCTGGAAGAAGCCGGGATAAGATGCAAGTACATGTCTGGGAGAGAGACCTATGCGTCGGGGATCTTAGCCGATCAAATCCACGTGATCCTCCTTAATGCGCAGAAAATCGGCGAGGCAATCGAGGAGATCACGGGTCAGGACAAATTCAAGAAAGTTCTCCCATACTTCGCTGTCTGCGAGGAATGCGGGAGAATCTACACCACCCAGGCCTATGAATACGATCCTAAGCGGCGGATCGTGAAGTATAGGTGCAGCGGCGCAGAAGTTGGCGGCAGATACTTCAGCGGATGCGGACATGAAGGCGAGGCCGACATCACTAAGGATCATGGAAAACTGGCCTGGAAGACGGAATTCGCTGCCAGGTGGGCGGCGCTAGACATAAGATTTGAGGCGTATGGAAAGGATATCGCCGACTCCGTTAAGGTGAATGACTGGGTAGCGAGAAACATCCTCGGATTTGAGCCTCCCATGCACGTCAGATACGAGATGTTCTTAGATGCCTCTGGCAGGAAGATATCAAAGTCCATTGGGAACGTCTTCACCCCGCAGCTGTGGTATAGGTATGGAACCCCGGAGAGCCTCCTACTCCTCTTATTCAAACGGGTGACGGGAACCCGGATCCTAACGCTCCAAACGATACCCAAACTGATGGATGAACTCGATTATCTCGAAGACATCTATTTTGGAAGGATAACCGTTCCGAGTAAATTCGAGAGGGAAAAGCTGAGAGGTCTGTATCTCTATAGCCACCTACTGAAGCCGCCTGAGAAGCCGTCTCCGCATATACCTTACTCGCTGATCGTGGAGCTCGCGATGGCCGCGCCTGAGGATAAGAGATTCGAATTCGTCGTGAGCAGGTTAAGGAGATACGGCTATGAAATCGATGAGAAAGCTGAGAAGAAGGTCAAGCTCGCCATAAACTACGCAGTGGACTTAGGATCCGTTGAAAGAGAATCAGTAGAGTTATCAGAACGGGAGAAGGAGGCCATAGCATATCTTATCGAAAGAATCAAATCCTCTGAAAGCCCCGAAGAAGTACAGGGAGGCATCTTCGATGCTGCGAGGAAAAATGGGATATCGCCGAGAGATTTCTTCAAGACACTCTACAGGATCTTCTTGGGAAGAGATAGGGGTCCGAGGCTGGGGCCATACATATGGGATCTTGGAAAAGATAGGGCTATACGGATATTGAAAGAAGCCGCCGGATGATTCGTCAAAATACTTATATAATAACTGACTCTCAGTAACTCGTCAAAAAGGAGTCGTAATGGAATGAGTGAGTTAGTTAAGATAAATGAGTT
>CAZAVQ010000101.1:0-3167 GCA_964488635.1 uncultured Nitrososphaeria archaeon | reverse complement strand
GAAGGAGTTCGTCCCGGTTGAGATCAAGCCTGAGATGATAGGCCACAGGCTCGGCGAATTCGCGATGACGAATAAGCCCGTGAAGCATGGAAGAGCCGGCGTAGGAGCGACGAGGTCCAGCATGTACGTGCCCCTGAAGTAACTATCACCCAACTCAAATCAATTATTTTGTCCTTGGATAGAGCTCCCATATCCTCGCGAGTTCATCTTTCTCCGGCCGCGCCTCCCTTATCCTCTCCTCGGCTCCACTTCTCCTATGCAGTATTAGTTCCGGTTTTCCAGATTTCACGACCCCTATCCTCGAGTATTCTATTCCGAGTTCGCTGAGGACTCTCTCGGCCTTGGCCCTTTTTTCTTCGGGCGTTGTGAATATTAGGGTTCCGGAGCTTATCATCCATAGGGGATCGAAGCCGAGGACCCGAGAGAATATCTCCGTTTCCTTTCTTAGCGGTATCTCATCTTCCCACACCTCGATCACCTTCCCAGAAGCTTGGGCCAATTCGATTAGGGCTTCCGCAACACCGCCCCTAGTAGCGTCGTGCATCGCGTGGACCGCCGATGCCCTCGCCAAAGCCACGGCTTCCCCGACGACGCTTATCTCATTCATGAATGACTCAGCTTTCTCGATGATTTCTTCTCCAACTCCCCTTGCGGTTAACACATCTCTGAAGTCGCTTGCGAGGATCGCCGTTCCCTCTATCCCAGCTCCCTTGGTGATGTAGACTAGGTCGCCTTCCCTGGCGTCAGCCGAGGTCATCACCGCGTCTTTCTCTCCCACGCCGATGGCAGTCGCCGTCACGATTGGCCTCGAGACCCCCGCCGCGTATCCGGTATGTCCTCCGACCACGCTTACTCCGAGTTCCCTCGCCGCCGAGTCTATGTCGCGTGTTATCTCGTCGAGCATTTCCTCGGACCAGTTTTCCGGGAGAAGGATTATTGGTAGAAGCCATCTGGGTTCCACGCCAGAGGTCGCAACGTCGTTACAGGCTATGTTCACCGCGAGCCACCCAATCCGCTTAACCGCTCCAACTATGGGATCCGAGTGCGCGACTATCACTATGTTTCCTCCGCCTAGGAGTAGTGAGACATCCACGCCTTCCCTCGGCCCCATTAAGACGTCGCGTCTCCTCGCGCCGGTCCTCGGGAAGACGTATTTTCTGAGGAGATCTCCGGGGATCTTTCCCATGGCCGTCTCCTTTCACGGAGTCGATTATGGGAGAATATACCGGTTTCCCAACGTTTTCTCTATGGAGAGCTGGATCTCTGGCTTCGCCATCTATCCACCTTTTCGAGTAGGCGTTGGTACCATGGGGGGATCGAGAACTCCTTGATCGAGTAGTAGGGCGTATATGCCCTTAGGTCGAGGACCGGCGTCCCATCGTATAGGTCTAAGCCGTCTACTTGGATTATGTTTCCCCTGACCTCCCTTACCCTCGCTATGGTGATCGCTAGGGGATTCGGTCTATGGGGTGAATCGGATGTGAATACGCCGACCTCCGGGAGCTCTTCTAGGCTTATCCCTGCCCGCGTGAGCCTCCTGTACCTGACTTTTAGGACGTGTCGGTTCTCCTCGATTACCTTATGTAGCCAGGCCAAGATCACGACGTGGGAGAAGTTTTCGAGGCCGCGGAGTCCATCCGAATACTCGGTGAGGATTTCGATGTATCCGCTGACGCCTCGGGGCCATGATTGGGAGACCTCGATATCGCTGTAGCTCGTGTGGACGTAGCCTATAGGCCTGATCATAATTGGTTTAGGCTGCATCCGAGGCTCAACGAGGTGTGAGGCTGGAGGGGTATCTAAGGATTTCCCCGATGGGTGTGGATTATTTCCATAAGGATGGAAATGGGGGATGGGCTGGGTCCGGGATTTCATCAGATTTTCACAACGCCTTCCCATAGGAGCTCCGTCGGCATATCCTCGAACTCGACGCCGATTATCTGTATCCTATATGTCCCAGGCTTCAAATCCGAGAGCTTGATCGCGACATCATAGCTGCAGATGCACCTGCACATCTCGCCCACGTTTTTCTCAAGTAGCTTTATCGTGAATTGGCCGTCGGTTTTCTCGATCGATACTAGCTCCACCTCGATCTTCGCGCAGCATACGTAGCGGAGGTGATGCAGTAGTTTTACGCTGGAATCTCCGACCGAGACCTCGACCTCGTTTTGAAGAGATTCACCCCGCTTGATCTCCCCAACCTTCTGATCTCCGCATCCCCCGACCTCGTAGGTCAGCTTAGGTGTGATAAGCGGGGTTTCCGAAGTTCTGGAGAGATAGAGCCATGAGGATAGGGCGAGGAATATTATGACGGCGGCGATTATAATCCACTTCTTCACGCATAATGAGTGCACTCGGCGTGATAAAACCCCTTTTAGCGTAGTTGATGTTTAAATTGATCCTAGCGTTCTCTGCGAAGTTGGGATATCGGGAGGGGGGGAGTGACCTATGACCTTGGAGATCGCCCCAATAGTTAGGAGAAAACTCAAGGATGGCAGGATCATAACGAGGGCTGGGAGGGGTTTCAGCCTAAACGAGCTGAGGGCGGCGGGGATAACGATCGATGTCGCGAAGAGGATTGGGATACCGGTCGATAAGAGGAGGCGGAGTAGCCGCGAAGAGAACGTTCAGATGTTGAGGGAGCTCGTTCGGAAAATCTCAGAGAGTTGAAGAATTTTTCACTTCATTTTTTATCCATCATTTGGATTAGATTCTCCCGGCTTTCGAGTCGAGGACTTTGAATAGATCTGCTCGCGTAACTATCCCGGTTATCTCCCCGTTCTTCTGTATTAGGGCCGCGGGATATTCTTGGAACAGGTCTCTTAGGAGTGAGAGGGAGGCTGTCTCCGGGATCGTTGGGAGGACTTCATCCATTATCATCCTGACCTTGATGTCCGGGGAGTGTATCTTCTCCAGCTTCCTAACTATGGTCGATTCGGAGACGGTGCCTATGACTCGGCCGCGGTCGAGGACGGGTAGCTGGGAGATCCCATGCTTCTTCATGAGGGCTATTGCCTTGCTGAGCGGATCTGATGCGTTGATGGAGATCACCTCCCTCGTGCAGATGTCGCCCGCCGTTAGGCCCCGTCCTCGCTCCGCCCTCACGAGTTCGACCGCCTGGAGGATCCTCTTAACCGCCTCGTAGGAGGGGTTTATCTTACCCTGCT
>CAZAVQ010000100.1:0-3167 GCA_964488635.1 uncultured Nitrososphaeria archaeon | reverse complement strand
CCTCTAAGAACTCGGCCTAGTAAAATCTTTACCGGCAAAGAACGAGTTCATCATTCTGAATCCAGCTCCTGGCTACATTCTCGATGCATTCTATTGTAGCGCCATAGTATGGGATCGATTTATTAGCAGGGCTCTGAAATACTGATTTTGAGATGATAAATCGTAAATGGTTCGCCTTAAGCTGGCTGGGGATCTTGCTCCTAGCGATGGCAGCGAGCCCCGCCTTTGCCTATGGGTACTCCGTGGTAGAAGACGACGTCGAGGTCAGAATGGATTATCCGATAGAGATGACTATTGGAACCTGCTATACGATAACATTCTGGATGAAGGCCTCACAAAATCTAACAGATCTAACCGTGGTTCTGACAATATATTATCACGCCGACTCCTCAGCCAATCCTCTCTACAGCCAGACGATAATCAGCGAGGAATCCGTGGAAGTCGGGTGGACGAAATCCAAGACTATTCAAGTATGTATTCCAGATACGCATCCCACGGATCCCTATGTGCGATCAGAACTCCAGCTATATTACACCATTAATGGAACAGAGAAGACGTTAAGCTATGAATGGTACATGGCGATAGTTAGAAGTCAGAGCTATGAGAATCTCGAATCGCAGGTCGACGACCTTCAAGACGAGATAAGCGATCTAAAAAATGAGATCAACCAGCTAAAGGATCAGCTAGATGAGAAGGAGCAGGCGCTAAAAGATCTCCAAGAAGCCTATGAAGACCTGCTTTCAAGTTACTCCTCTCTGACGGAGAAATACCAGCAGGCAAAAGCCGATCTAGAATCCCTCAGCGAGGACTACGAGAACTTGGAGAAAAGCTATCAGTCTCTTCAAGACGAGCACCAGGCCACGGTTATAGAGCTCGAAAAACTGCGGTCAAAATATGAGATGCTTACGAAGAATTACGACGGCCTTGAGGAGAGGTATCAGTCCCTACTAAGCGATTACCAGACAACCCTTTCGGAACTCAATACCTATAAGGCTATGTATTTAGACTTGAAATCGAGGCACGAGGATCTGCGGTCAAGACATGACGACCTGATAGCCGAGGCCGCCAGCCTAAGGCAGAAGATAGCGGATCTAGAACGAGATTACGGGGAGCTAAATAGGATCTATCAGGCGACCTTGGGAGAAAGCTCGATGACGAAGAACCTGCTCTTCGCCCAGACGGCCGCTGTTCTCGCCGGAATCGGAATCTACGCGCTACTATCTCGTAGATTCGTGAAACGCGCGGCGAAGCCCTCTGAATCCCCGGTTGAGGGAAACGGAGAGAAGAGGCTGCAAAAAGTGCTCTCTGGGAGGCGGGTTACGATACCAAGCGAGGTCGCATCTAAGCTGGGCCTGAAGGAGGGTGATCAGGTGGAGGTAGATTATGGCGACGGCGCGATAATAATAAAGCCTGTCAAGGAAGTCGGAGGAAAACCCGCGGAGAAGCCGGAGGCTCAAGCAGGAGAGAACAACTCCACAGGAGAAAAAGAGGGCGGCTAGCTCCCAAGGGACGGCTTAGGGTTCCTTGCTCCAAGATTACTGTGAAATCTCCTCTACCTCTCCAACGTTTTTTACTAGAGGGCAATAGGGATCCGGTCCATCGAATGTCCCATAAGTTATATAGGATCTGGCATAGCATCCTCCTGCACATTCATGTCTTATGGGGCATGATCTACAGGGCTCCTCAAGCTTTGGGTTCATGACCCTCTTAACTACCTCATTTTCGGCATACCTCTCCATCGCCTTTTTGAATCCCCCTCTAACGTTCTCTACAACTATGTCCAATACATCACATAGCATTATGTTTCCAGCCGGATCTATGTCTATGATCTTTCCCCTTCTGCAATCCGCCCACGTCGAAACGTATTTTGGATTTATGATCAGTTTGGCGGGTCTAAAGCACCAGACGCTCATCCAGTAATCTAGCTCATCGGCGGCCGCCTCAGCCGCTCTCAGGGCATAAATCAGTTCTCCCTCGGAAGGTATTATCTTCTCGGTCGCCCTTCCGGACGGCATTAGCGGTATCATGCACGCACTGAACGCGCCTAATTTCTCCGCGAGTCTTACGTAGTCCTCCATCTCTCTGTAATTTAATTTGGAGATCGTCATCACCGTCGAGAACTCCAATTCCTCCCCAGAGATTATCTCGATGCCCTTCATCAGCCTTTCCCAGTTACCGCGTCCCCTTATCTTCTCATGGGTTTCCTTCGAGGCGCCGTCGATGCTTACGTATAAGAAGACGTCGTATCGCCTAAGGAATCGGGCCTTCTCCTCATTCATCAGCGTGGCATTCGTATTGATGTCGCAGGTCATCCCGCGGTCTCGTATCTCCTTAATATAGAGTTCTAGATCTTCCTCGAGCAATGGTTCACCGCCGGTTATTCCTACATGCATTACGCCGTTATCGGCAAGTTCCTTAATCAATCTCAATCGCTCCTCGACGGTGAGGTGTGGTAGGGAAAGAAACCTACTCGCATAACAGTGGACGCAATTAAGGTTACATTTCCCGCTGATTATCCAGATGACCGCTTGGGGATTCATATAACCGGTCTCCCGCCCACTTTTCACCTCAGAGTATCAGATCCGATGATAAACCGAGCGGGGGGATATTTATACCTAAATGAAGGCGATTTAAAGGGGGTTATTCTTCTCGAAACTCGGCGTTTAGGATCTCATAGATGGCTTTTGCCGTCTTTTCTCCAATTCCCTCAACGGCTTTCAGATCGGCGACGGACGCGTTCGCGAGGGCCCTAATGGTTTTGAATTTTTTCATTAATTTTATCGCTCTCGTCCCGCTAACTCCCGGCAATCCCTCGACGACTAGCCTGATTTTTTCGGAGATCTTCTCCGCCTTCTCCTTTACCCTGAGCGGATGCGGCCCCTTCTTGCCCTCCATGGCCCCGCGTTTCACGAGTTCGCTTAGATAGGTCGCGAACCACCTCCTGCTAGGCAAAATCACAACGGGGATGTTCCAGTCCAAGATTACGCTATTTATCACGCCGAGTATCTGGGTCACAGACCAGTTCGTGAACTTCTCAGCGATCCCCAAGCTCCCTTCAACGACTAGCAGCGATGTCACTCCCTCACAACGCTTCATCTTATCCAGTTCGCTCCATAGCCGCTTCGACCTAGTATCCGAAAGCAAGCCTGTGGGAGTCTTCCTCTCAA
>CAZAVQ010000099.1:0-3216 GCA_964488635.1 uncultured Nitrososphaeria archaeon | reverse complement strand
CCTCATCAAATCTTCGGGAGATGCCTCCCTCAGTTTCTCCAAGCTTGTGAAGCCAGCTTGATAGAGCGCCCTAGCCCTAACCCTTCCAATTCCCCGGAGGCTCACCAGCGGTAGTAATTCCTCCCTAACCCCGTGCTTCAATCTCGTGCTGAGCACATCGTAGGATTTCACGAACTCGCGGTAACCCGCCACCTTCGCTATCTGGGAGGCGGCATAGGCTATCCAGCTAGCGTGTTCTCTGAGTGCTGCCAGGTCTCCGGGCTGGACCCCGAATCTATCGTAGATCTCGGCCTCGGATACCTCGTTTATCCACGCCTCGAGGACGAGGGCGGTTCGAACGGCGTCCATGTATTCCTCATAGGCTTCTTCCTCCGGATCGGGAGGGGAGACCAGTAACCCATCCTTCCTCCTTTCTAATTCATCCTCGAGGAGTTTGTAGGAAAATCTCTTCATCGGGATTGTTGGGACGTCGGGAGTTAGTGCTAGGGCTTGGAGGAGGCCGAAGGCAGATGCCTCACCAGCTTCACGGAATATTTCTAAGAGCTTCACGGCGGTTAATGGGTCTATGTAGAGCTGTGAAACCCTTCTCCCCAGCGGCGTGGCCTTTACTCGTCCTCCTCGGAGTTCGATGAAGTTGGCCGTTCTCAGGAAGTCGAGTACATCCATTATGAGACCTTGAATCGCGAAGCTTCCATATATATGGGCTAAGAATGTGGCGTCGAAGAAGTTTAGGAGCTGGTCGAGGGTTTCGGGATCTTCGGAGGCGATTATCGCGAGAACGTGTGTTCTAAGGTGTCGCTCCGATGCCAGCTCCGACTTGATCTTCTCGGGGCATCCCAGAATATACTTTCTGAAGATGTAGTCTTTATCAGATTTCCTCCTCGCGATGGCAACGGCGTAACCGACTTCGTCAAAACCGGGTCTGCCAGCTCTCCCACAAAACTGCTTATACTCCAAAACCGGAATAGCGTGATAACCATAGCCCAGCTGATATCGCCTAACCTCGGTTATGAGCACGAGTCTGGCTGGAAGGTTCACGCCGGCGGCCAGGGTCGGGGTCGCCACAACGGCTTTCAGGATCCTCGATCTAAACGCCTCTTCGATTATCGATCTATGCGCGTGAGAGAGTCCCGCGTGGTGGAACGCCGCCCCGGCGGCCACGAGCCTCGCGAGGTTTTCTGAGAAGCTGCTCCTATCCACTTCTAAGATCTTCTCCGCATAATCTTGGAGTAACTCGCGGTCTCTAGATCTGAGGACCTCGATTCTTTCGCTGAAAGCCTTTGCCAGCTTGGCGGCGTATTGTTCGGCTTTTCTCCGGGTCATCGCGAAGACTAGGACCTGGCCTCCGTCGAGGATGGTGTTTAAGACCGCGTTCACCAGCGCATTTTCATCTATCTCTCTTAGCTCTTTGACCTCGCCGTCGGCGAACTCTATCTTCTTCCCCATCAAAATCCCCTCCTTAAGTGGCACGGGTCTCCACTCGGAAACTACCGGCTGAGCTTCAAGCCATTCGGCGATTTCCTCCGCGTTGCTGATCGTCGCGCTTAATCCTATCAGCTGTACCTCTGGAAGTCTCCTCCTCAGCTTCGTGATCACTATTTCTAATGTCGGTCCTCTGTCGGGGTCTCCGAGTAGATGTAACTCGTCTAAGATTACTATGGATAAGTCATTCATCCAAGGAGCTCTGTGCCTCAGCAGGCTATCGGCCTTCTCATTAGTCGCTACTATCACGTCGTAGTCCGCCAACCAAGGATCCGTGGAGTCATAATCTCCGGTTGAGATCGCGGCTCGGAACCCCGAGTTCCTACAAAGTATCTTTCTGCAGTCCTCTATCTTCTCCGATGCAAGTGCCCTGAGGGGGACTAGGTATAAGACTTTCCCACCCCTAATCAGGTGAATCGACGCGGCAAATAACGCGATCAAAGTCTTCCCGGAGGCGGTGGGCGTGGCTAGGATCACGTTTTCGCCTCTAAGGGCTCCGGCTTGAATGGCTTTGACTTGGGGTGGATAGAGTTCCCTTATGCCGAGCTCTTTCACGTTCTTTTTGACGAACTCTGGGATGGGTAATTCGTCAACCAGCAATACGCTCTCCCCGGCTCAGGTTAGTCGATATACTCCGGGCTTGGGGCTAAATATCTTACCATCGGAGAGTAGCCTGCTCAATAATTTATTTATCTCCGCATCCGTTAATCCCTTCTCCCTCAACGCCTCCCTAACCTCCTCGTCTTCCGCGTAACCCTTCTCTTCCTGTAGCTCTCTAATCGCGTCCAAGAGCATTACGAATTTGTCGCGCATGCTCTTCGGCTTCCCGGTTAGAATCACGTCTATGTCCGGTTTACCGGTCTCTATGTCTATCCCTACCTCGGAGAGGCTCCTCTTCATCAGATCTATTACATCAAGTACGTCTTCTTCAGTTACGTACTCCCTGAGCGCCGCCCTTGCCCTCGCCTCCGCCAACCTTATGAGTGACTCCAGCTGCCTTGCCGTTATAGTCACCGTTGAGGTCTGCTGGTAAATCGCCCTCATCTGCAGGTAGAAATCCTTGATCAGCTTTGCGGCGGAGGACGTAAGCTCTGGTTGAATTCTCTTCGCATACGCGATGTATTTCCTGAGGATTTCAGGCTTAATTGGCGGCGATGTTATGGCCGTGGACTTTGATTGGAGCCCGAGGATATGCTCCGCTAACCGCTCATCCCTCTCCTTCTCAGGTTCATCCCTCAAGACGAAGATCAAATCGAATCTAGAGAGAATCGTGATAGGCAGATCCACATTATCCGTGAAGCTCCTATAGGGGTCGTATCTGCCGAGAACCGGGTTTGCGGCGGCGAGTATCGAGGTCCTGGCATTCAAAGTCGCCACGATCCCGCCCTTGGCTATGCTTATAGTCTGCTGGGCCATCGCCTCGTGGATGGCGACCCTGTCTTCAGACCTCATCTTATCGATCTCGTCTATACACGCCACGCCCATATCGGCTAGGACCAGCGCCCCCGCCTCAAGCATCATCCCACCCGTCTTATCCCGGACGACCGCGGCCGTTAATCCAGCGGCCGTCGAGCCTCTGCCAGATGTGTAGATCCCCCTCGGAGCCATCATCGCCACGTACTTCAGGAGCTGGCTCTTACCGGTTCCCGGGTCCCCGACTAATAGTACGTGTATGTCTCCCCTGACCTTGGTTCCATCCGGGTATTGTTTGATCCTTCCGCCGAAGAGGAGGAG
>CAZAVQ010000098.1:0-3249 GCA_964488635.1 uncultured Nitrososphaeria archaeon | reverse complement strand
GCGAGCCATTGGTCGTGCTCAATGAGTATGTGGACGCGTTCGCTGAGATAGGGGCCATAATGATCTTGTTCTCGATGGGGCTCGAGATGGGTTTAACGAGTTTGAAGGAGAACGGCGCCTGGGCAGCGCTCATCGCGGTTCTGGGAGACCTCACGGCGTTCGTAATTACCTATGAAATCTATATCCGCCTGGGATTTTCACAGTCTGCGGCTCTCTTTATCGCGGCGATTATGGTGGCGACGAGCCTCGCGATCAGCGCAAGGGTGTTAGAAGACTTAGATATGTTGAAAACCGATGAGGGAACTTTGCTAGTCAACGCCGTAGCAATAGATGATATATTGAGTGTAGCCCTCCTCGCGGTTGTTACATCGATAATCTTCCATGGGAACATAGGAATCTTCGAAGTGGCCAGAACGATAATAATCTTCTTCATAATCTGGCTCGCCATGGTCGCAATCGGGGCATTTGTCCTACCGAGGATGATCGAGAGATTCATGATGCTTGAAGCAGAGGGAGCCGTCGAAGCCGCCTCAATCGCGTCGGCATTCGTCCTCGCCGCCCTAGCTGGAAGCATAGGTCTATCGCCGATAGTAGGTTCCTATGCCGCCGGAATGGCGGTCGCGGAGTCTAAGGCCCTCCCCCACATCAAAGACTTCATCCGTCACATCAATACCATTTTCAGCCCGATATTTTTCACGGTCGTCGGGGCGAAGATGAACATCGGGTTAGTATCGGAGCAGATCATCATAGGCATTTTGATGATGACGGCGATAGCGTTGTCGACGAAATTCGTCGGCTGCTTCACGGCGGCGTTAGCGAGGCTCAGAGACGTATTAGGGGCCACGAGAATAGGAGTCGGCATGATCCCTAGGGGAGAGCTATCCCTGATAATCGCGAGCATCGCCCTGACCAAAGGCGTCGTAGCGGAATCAGTTTATGTTCAGACGGTCTCCATGGTTATCCTGACATCCATAATAGCGCCAACGATTCTCTCAAGACTATACAAAATCTCGCAGAAAGGCGGTGGGCAGGTTAAGGAGCCGGGTGTGCCGCCTCCGCCTAAGCCGGGGCCCGAAAGCGGGGTGGAAGTAAGTTAATATTTTAGATAGCTGGCTGTGCTTTAGCGAGAAATGGCCTGGTACCACCTTCTTGTAGACATGTATGGGTGCGACGTCCGCAACCTTAATGACGAGTCTCTTCTGAGAAACCTCTTCCAAGATCTTGCAGAGATCCTGGACATGCACATCATCGCTGGCCCGGTTATAGTCCGATACGTTGGAAGAGAGGACAGCCCGAGCGGCGAGGGACTTTCGGGGTTCATGATAGTCGCAGAAAGCCATGTCTCGATTCACACAGATATAAGGACAGGATATGCTTCCATCGACGTCTACTCCTGTAAGGAATTCGACATCGACTCCGTAGAGGAGCGCTTGGAGAGGGTATTCAAGCCGAAGAAGATGGAGAGGAAATTCATCATACGCGGGCCGGCGGCCGAAGAGTACGCGAAGACGCAAGCCTCCGAATAATCGAATTCTTTTTACCTTATCAGGCTCATGAATATTCGAAATCATGCGTGCTGGACAATATAGAATTAGATGTCCTCTATGCGGGGCCCTATTCGAGAGCTATGAAGAATACGTGTCCCACGTGTTCTCGGAGCACCCCGACTCGCTTCGAACTCGATTCAGGGGAGAAGTCATTAAGGAGTAGATATATCTAGGAGGGCTCATTTCTCCTTTGGAGAAGAAAGATCATGGATGAGAAGAGCGATGCGGAAACCTTCACTCTCTCGGGCCAGAAGGTCTACAAAGACGATGCGCGAGTTGAGGTCTGCGGGCTCCTCGACGAGGTTTCATGCCATCTAGGGGTTGTCAAGGCTTTCCTAGAAAGAGGAGATGAAGTATCCGAGATACTAACCGAGATACAAGGACAGCTATTTGCCTTGGGATCCCAGATCTCGGCCCTAGGCTCAGAGAAGAAAACCCCTGCCATCACCCAAGAAGACGTGGAGTTCCTAAAGGAGATAACCCGAAAATACGGCGAATCTCTCCCCAAGCTGACCTCCTTCCTCTATCCCGGAGGCTCAAAGGCCGCCGCCTTCCTCCACCTAGCCCGGGCCGCCGCGAGGAGATGTGAGCGCGCGATCGTCGCCCTTTCGAGGAGGTTTCCCCTAGATCCCAAGGCCATAGCTTATATCAATAAACTATCCTCAGCCCTCTTCGTTTTGGCCAGATACGTTAACCTCAGGGAGGGCTCGAGTGAGGAGACGTGGATAAGATCTTAAGCGACGAGAACTATGAAATCTGTGGAGGAAGGGCCTGAGTGAGCGAGGAGCTGAAGGAGTACTCGAAGCTCTTAGAGAGGGTTCTCTCGAGGTTCCCGGAGCTGAGCAGAGAAGAACTAGAGGCCATGGTCGAGGCCAAGCTGAGGGAATCAAATCTACTAAACAGGGTCGGGGCGCTCCTCCTAGTCGCCGAAGAGCTCGGGGCCTTCAAGGAAGAACTCGGAGAACCGGCTCCCTCCCAGCCTATACAATCCTATACGAAGATAATGAAGCTGGTTCCAGGCCTCAGAGATGTCTCGGTGAGAGGGGTAATCTACGCGATCTCGGGCCCGATTAACGTCAGGAACCACAAGATAATGAGGATGAAGATAGGCGACGACACGGGGACCATAGACGCGACCCTATGGGACGAGAAGGTAGATGAGGCGGTTGCGGCGGAGCTACAGCTCGGAGATCCTGTGGCGATCCTGCATGCCTATACGCGGGAAAGAATCGAAACCGGTTTTCCAGAACTCCACGTGGGTAGAAACGGCGTCATCACCAAGCTGGAACGCGAGCCTGGGACACCTGATCCGAGGAGCTTTTACCTAGATCTAGGCGACGCCCTCGACTCCGGTGACGGGATCTACGATATCAAGGCCATGGTATTGGATCCCGGAGAGGAGAGGAGGATCGATACCCGATACGGCGAGGCAGCAGTTAGGGACATCAGGCTAATAGGGGAGGCCGGGGAGGCCAGGTTAACGGTCTGGAGGGATAGGGTCGAGGAATTTAGGGATCTACAGCCTGGAGAGACAATTTACATAACGGATGTCCGGCTCAGCGGATATAATCTCTCGCTAACCCCCAGAAGCATACTCGCTCTCAGAGAGAAGCCTTCTGCAGAATCCCTTGAGAAAATAAGGGAGAGGAAGGTTCAGAATCTGGTCGTTAGACTTCTAGATGTGGTGGAGATGCAATCTAGG
>CAZAVQ010000097.1:0-3378 GCA_964488635.1 uncultured Nitrososphaeria archaeon | reverse complement strand
TCCAGGCGAAAGTGTCCATAGCGGCCCGTGGGCGCGGATCTATATGGTGTGGTGATGTGGTTTAGTGTGGGTTCTCTTTTTCAGTTAAGTCCGCCGTCATCACGGCTCAGATACGGCCGCATTCATCATCCGGGTGAGTTCTTCTTCATATGGGTTCTTAATCATTTCCTCCTTCTTGGGCTTGAAGTTAAATGAAGGACTGTAGGCTCTGGGGTGGATATGGCGTCTAGCATCAACGTGATAATGGTCGGGTCGGCGGGCTGCGGGAAGACGAGCCTGGTGGCGGCCCTCGGAAGCTGGTTTGAGCGGGAATTCGGGGACAAGCCGGCCTACGTCAACCTCGACCCCGGGGTCCTCAAGCTCCCATACAAGCCATCCTATGACGTCCGCTCTCTCGTGAGGGTGGATGCCTTGATGAGGGATGAGGGGCTTGGGCCGAACGGCGCCATGGTAAGGGCCGCGGAGATAATCGAAGGGAAGATAGGGGAGGTCGTCGACGAGATCAGGAGATTAGACCCTCCGGCGGGATACACTTTGATCGATACCCCGGGGCAGATCGAGTTATTCCTCTTCAGGGATATGGGGCCGAGGTTCGTGGAGGCCCTCTCCGAAAACACGAGGACCGTAGCGGTCTACATAATGGATCCATCTCTGGCATCGACTCCGAGCGGGCTCGCGATAAACTTCTCCCTCGCGATAGTCACGAGGCTGAGGCTCCGAGTCCCCGTGGTCACGATAATAAACAAGTCCGATCTGCCGAGTGTTTCTAGATTCGAGGAATTGACGGGGGATGAGGGGAGGCTGATAGAGGAGATAGCGGAGGAGGAGAGTGGTTTGATCGCGGGCCTCTCGATAAAGTTTGTCGAGTTCGTCGGCGAGTTCTCCAAGGCCATGAGGATAGTCAAGGTATCGGCCAAGACCGGGGCCGGAATGCCGGAGCTCTACAACCTCATAAACGACGCCCTATGCGAGTGCGGAGACCTAACCTAAACAAGGTAAAAAGAAAAAAGTGAATTTAGATCTGGGTTTTCCATCCGGTTCTTGTATGCCATCCAGTATCTCGTATGGTGATCAGCGACCACAGCGAGGCGAACGCCCCGAAGAATACCCATAGAACATACATCAGGGCCGTCTTAGAAAGCGTCGATGATCCGAGGCTGAGCTTCAGGGTCCTCGAAGTCGTCCACCACACGGCGAAAAGTCCGAGGAGCAGGATAGATCCGGTTAAGAGGGATGACGTAATGCTGTAGCCCGCCAAGAAGACTCCGTAGATCACGGCGAACTTCCCGATCCACCTATCGGCTAGGTAGATGGCGAGCGGCGGCCTCTTAAAGGTGGTTGCTGAGCCGAGGAGCTTGATATCGGATCTCCAAGAATTCCTCTGCCATCTAAGATATTGTTTAAGGAACTTGGAAAACTTCTCGGGAACCTCGGTGTATACCTCGGCATACTGATACGCGACCTTTAGATCGGTCTTCATAAGCTTCCTAGTGAAGTATTTGTCGTCACCTGACTTCAAGCGCACCCCGAGGAATCTTTCCTCGAAGAATTCTGGAAGCGCGTTGAGGAGCACCTCTCTCCTATAGAACGCCGTTCTCCCGGAGACAACCGAAGCCGAGCCGAATCTAGCCATTAATGGGAAATCTATCCTGTTCCTCAGCTGCCAAAGTAGATCCATCAACCGCTGATGCCATTTAGTGGGGTTAAGCGCCCTAGTCGCGGCCCTCACGGCGCCAATCCTCTCATCTGCGAAGGGCTTCACATTCGTCTCCAACAAGTTATCACTCCAGATGACGTCGCTGTCTACTAATGCGATGATCTCGTTTTTAGCCGCCTCTATTCCCTCGGCGAGGGCAGGCCTCTTACCGTATTCATCTGTGAGCACTAAGGTGACATCAAATCTCTTGCAGACATCGACGTATTCATCAAAGCTCTGATTCTCGGGTCTCTGAATAACCACTATGACTTCATCTGGTCGATTCCACAACACGGATTCCAGGCATCTCTCGAGGGTTTCAGGTTTTTCGTTGAAAACCGGTATGATTACAGAGACTGGCGCGGAGAACTCGTGGTTCACGGATCTATACGTATTGGCGAGGGCGTATCTCGTTATCCAGCTCGTCCACCGATAAATCCCGATCAACCCTATTGGAATTAACAGGGTTATGAAACCTACGTCGATGGGCGGGGCGGCGCCCATTCTCATAAACAAGATCGTTGCTATGGCCGCGATTACTCCTAGAGTTATCGCAAACCCCTTCTTCGTTAAGAGGAAGATCTCGATTAATGCTATTATCACCACTATCCCGTAGATCGTGAGTAAAAGCGGGTTTAGAAGGAACTCCATCAGCCTTACTCCCTCCTCGATGCCAGGATCTTGTTGTATTCCCTAACCGCCTCGAATAGCCTCGGGTTCAGGGAATTATCCCTAAATGAGTTGATCAGCTGAGTTAGGTCTTTAGGCAGACATTTCCCTCCAAATGGTTTTCCGAAGAACCGGGTCCCCCATCTTCCACCCTCATAAGAATCTATGGTCTTTCCCTGGTCGACTATCTCCGCGATGTCTTCCGTTTTGACGCCGAGTTCCTCGGCCAACTCGTGGACCTCATTCCAGTAAGTGATTATCACGGCTCTAAGAGCGTTTATCGCGAGCTTCACCAGCTCACTCGTAGTCGGATCGGTGATATGCGTTTTAACCCCAAGCGGCGCATAAACTGTTTCTAGGAGGAGTCCGTGCTTCCGGCAACATTCCCCTATGACTATCCGGCTCGGCGTCACCGCATCCCTCAGGCTATGAGCCTCCCTCAGGAACTCTGGGTTATGGCAGAGATGTATACCGTATTTCTCCATTAGGCTTTTCGTCGTGGTAGGCGGAACCGTGCTCTTGATCACGAAGAAATCATTGGCGTCTTCCTCAACGAGCATCTCAACGGTTTCTTCGACGACGTTTTCGGGAACGCAGATGAACGTGAGATCCGGGTCGCCGTACGGCCTATCAACAACCTTCACGTAATCCGGGGGATCACCTATCCTAGACTTATCATAGACGTAGACCTCATGACCCAAAGCATGCATCAGATATGCTTGAGCTCTTCCAACTACACCAAATCCTATTACGGAAACTTTCACAACTTACAGCTCTCCAAGATTCCAATCCTACACGGACAAGAATCTGACCAAGGCCGAGAAAACCACAATATAAGGCCTCCCAAAACAAGAAACACAAACCAAGACAACCCCTAAAAAGGGGTTTACAAACCCATATATGGGGCGAGCGGCGGGGCGGGCCACGGGGAACTCCCGAGGAAGTTCCTCCCCCAAACCGGGAGACGCGTGGCGCCGCGAGGCGCCGGGGGAGACCCCGGGCAACGCCACAGA
>CAZAVQ010000096.1:0-3381 GCA_964488635.1 uncultured Nitrososphaeria archaeon | reverse complement strand
AGGGGAAGATAGCCCGGCTAATGGGCATGATCCACCCCGGGAAGGGGACGAACACGGTTAGAGCCGTCTTCATAGTGGATCCAAAAGGGATACTCAGGGCGGTCCTCTACTATCCGCAGGAAGTCGGGAGGAACATGGACGAGATCCTGAGGCTCGTCAAGGCCCTACAGCTATCCGATGAAAACGGCGTCGCGGTGCCAGCCAATTGGCCAAACAACGAGCTGATAGGCGACAAAGTAATAATCCCACCCGCCAGCGACCAAGAAGCCGTGAGGGAGAGGTTGGAGAAGGCAAAGGCCGGGGAATTCGATTGCTATGACTGGTGGTTCTGCTATAAGAAACTTTAAAATCGCGTGAGGCAGAGGTGATGTCGTGTATGGCCTCTAAAGAGCTTTTGGAAATATTGAATGAAGCAATCGCCCGAGAACTCCAAGTCGCGATACAGTACATGTGGCAACACGTCCAGTGGAAGGGCGTCAGGGGATTCGTCGTGAAGGATGAGCTGAGAGCCATAGCAATAGCCGAGATGAAGCACGCCGAACTGATCGCGGAGAGGTTAACCTATCTCGGAGGAACGCCCACAACCCAGCCGGCTCCGATAACTGTTGGAAAGACCCTTAAAGAAATGATTGAGCGTGATGTGAAAGACGAAGAGGACGCGATAAAAATGTACAAGCAAATTATTCAAAAAGCCCGCGAGGCGGGGGATACGACGACGGCCAAGTTATTCGAGCAGATACTGGCGGATGAGGAAGAACACCACGACTTCTTCACCGGCATCCTCGAAGAGATCTAATGGGGTTGCAAATTTTGACGGAGAGGCTTCAGATATACAGATGTGAGGTCTGTGGAAACATAGTCGAGGTCCTTCACCCCGGAGTAGGTCAGCTAGTCTGCTGTGGCCAACCCATGACCCTGTTTGGAGAAAAAGTCAAGGAGGCGGGCTTAGAAAAGCACGTGCCCGTTATAGAGAAAACGGAAATGGGGATAAAGGTGAAGGTGGGGTCCATTCCTCATCCAATGGAACAAAACCACTACATAGAATGGATCGAATTGATAGTAGGAGACCAAGTATACAGAAAATTTCTGAAGCCGGGAGATAGGCCGGAGGCGGAGTTCCAGGTCAAAGCCGAGGAAGTAAGCGCGAGAGAATATTGTAATATTCACGGCCTCTGGACGTCATCTAAGTAACCTCATGGCAAACCTCAACCCATTTTTATGAGGTAGATGAAAAATGCCCAACATCCGCTTGGAACCCATTTTCAAGGACCTGTATCTCCTCCGAGTCGATGACGACAAAATACGGTATTTTGAGGCTTTATGGGAGATCGAAAACGGGATAACCTACAATTCATATCTGCTAATAGGCGGGAATGAAATAATCTTGATCGACGGCTGGAAACGAGAATACGCAGACGATTTTTTAGAATCCCTGAAAAAATTGATTGACATCAAGGACATAACGCATCTGATAGTCAATCACATGGAGCCGGATCACAGTGGCTCGCTAAGGAGGATCTTAGAGGAGAATAATTTTAGAGCTGAGGTTCTTGGGCACCCGCTCGTGAAGAATATGGTGAAGGCGTTTTATGGAATTGACGTAAAGTTTAGGGCCGTGAGAGACGGTGAGCAGATTTCCTTTGGAAACCTCGATTTAGAATTCTTCCATACACCGTGGCTTCACTGGCCGGAGACCATTATGACCTATTTCAGGGACTGGGGAATACTCTTCTCTGGGGATGCTTTCGGGGGCTTCTCGATTCCGCCGACGATATTCGACGAGGCTGAGGCTGTTTCAAATTATCTCCCCTTCGTCAGGGAGTATATCTCCACGATAATAGGCAATTACAGGAAGCATATCAGGAAAAATGTCGAGAAGCTCTTGGCCCAAAATCTCGAGATAAAGGTGATAGCCCCGGCCCATGGGTTACTCTGGAAGAATGATCCCAAGATGATTATCGATTATTATCTCAGGATCGCGGATGGGATTCCGGAAAAGGGGAAGGTCCTAGTTATCTACGCCTCTATGTATGGATCCTGCCGGGAGGCAGCGGACATGGTCATCCGGGAACTCGAGAAACGTGAGAAGCATCCCAAAGTTTACGGCTTCACTGATGTAAAGCAGCCGCCGATAAGCGAGTTGATAGGAGACGCGGTTGATGCGGAATCCCTAGTCATAATTACTCCTACCTATGAAAGCGATGTCTTCCCGACGACATCATACATCGCCGACCTGATATCTAGGAAGATCCCGCAGAACAAGCCAGTCTTAATTCTCAGTTCCTATGGCTGGGCAGGGGTTGCCGGAAAGAAGCTGGCCGAACGCTTTAAGGCCGCGGGCTTCCCCGTGGTGGGGGTGGTGGAATTTAAGGGGAGACCCAGCGGAGAGGCGGAGAAGGAGATCCTCGAATCCCTCTCTAAACTCCTATCACATTCTTGAGGACTTTTGGTGAAATGTCCAACGCATCGAAGCTACTTGAAGTAAGACCAGTAATTAAATGCAGGATATTGGAAAGGATAAACCGCTTCGTCGTTAAAGTTGCGTTGAGAGATCGAGTTGTCAAAGCATATTTGTGCAACACCGGCCGCCTCTCAGACTACTTGGTAAACGGGAGGGAGGGGTTCTGCGTAAGAATTAAGGATCCCAAGAGATTAGGGTATAGGCTGTTCTCGGTGAGGGATAATGGGCTTGGAGCGGTAATCGATACCTATCTACAGCTGAAAGCATTTGAGAGAGCGATAAACCTGATACCGCGATTTAAAACCTGTAAAATCTTGAAGAGAAATGTCTTGGTTGAGGGCTCGCTGCTGGACTATCTCCTCGAATGTGATGGGAGGAAAGTGCTCCTAGAAGTCAAGAGCGCTGTCCTAAGGGTCGATGGCTATGCTTCTTACCCAGATTGTCCGTCGATTAGGGCTAGAAAGCAGGTGAAAGATCTCATTAAAGCCGTGGGAAACGGGCACCGTGGGGTCATATTATTCATAGCCGCCCTTCCAAACGTCTCGGCATTTAAACCGAATTTCCAGGCAGACCGAGAACTCTGTAACCTCCTTTCAGAGGCTAGGGATCGAGGAATAGAGATCAGGGCGATCGCCATGGCATATGATCCAGCCACCTCTTTCATCCATCTCTTAAACCCGGAGCTCAGAGTCGAGCTGTGAATCGAAATGGCTTAATCTAACGGTGGCCGTCACTGTATCGGGTTTGAGAGTTAAGACCCTAACTCCGAAAAACATTCTACGGCATGAGCTCCTAGGTCTAAGGGTGAAGGCGAGGCCCATTAAAGGCGATTACATACACATAGGCGAGGTCGTCGGCGAGACCAAGAACATGATTAAGGTCTTGAGGGAAGATGGGAAGCTTGTCATGCTACCGAAGGC
>CAZAVQ010000095.1:0-3515 GCA_964488635.1 uncultured Nitrososphaeria archaeon | reverse complement strand
TTCGAGGGGGACGCCGAGTCTAAATCGAGTAAATTCTCTAGGGCTTTGAAGGGCGCTCTAATAGAGGAGCTAAGATCCGTGCTCGAGGAAGCGGTCTCGGCGGGGTTCCGGGAGCTGAAGGTCTCTCCCAACACACTTCTACCAGCTCTCACCAAGGAATATCCAGACCTATCCTTCAAGGAATTCGATCGCCCCTTAAATGTAGAGAAGATCTTCGTCGAGAGCGGCCTGGTCCCAGAGGTTGAAGAGTATCGAAAGCGAGTCAAAGAGGTATTGGATAGGCTTGTGACTGCCGAGTTAAAGGAGGCCGTTGCGAGGAGGGATATGATGATAGTGCACGCCGTCCATATTCTCGAAGACTTGGACAAACAGATAAACACTTTCTACACCAGGTGCCGCGAATGGTATGGACTCCACTTCCCCGAGCTCGCGGACATCGTTGATGACCTCGAAGACTACATGAGGATAATCGCCGACTTCGGGTCGAGGAAGAATTTTGAAGAGAAAGGTCTCGCCAAAATCGTTGGGCCGAAGAAGGCGAAGGAGATCATAGAGAAGGCTAAAGCCTCCGTGGGAGCCGACCTAAGCCCCGAAGACGAGGAACGCGTAAAAGATGTCGCGACGGAGGGGCTCAGATTGATTAAGCTCAGAAAGGAGCAGGAGCAATATCTCGAGGAACTGATGTCGGCTGAGGCACCGAACCTAGTGGCGATAGCCGGCCCAATCCTAGGCGCCAAGCTAATCTCCATGGCCGGTGGTCTCGAGAAGCTCGCAAGGCTCCCCGCGAGCACGATACAGGTTCTCGGAGCTGAGAAGGCATTATTCAGGTTCTTCAGGACCGGTAGAGGAGCGCCGAAACACGGGGTCATCTTCCAGCACCCATACGTCCACGGGTCGCCTAAGTGGCAGCGGGGGAAGATCGCGAGATTGCTGGCTTCGAAGATAGCGTTGGCGGCGAGGATAGATTACTTCTCTAGGGAGGATAGGAGCGCGGAGCTTAGGAAGGTCTTGGAGGAGAGGCTGGCCGAGATAAAGAAGAAGTACACGCAGCCCCCTCCGAAGAAGGTTAGGAAGGGTAAGCGTAAGCGGAGGAGGAAATGATTAAAGACCACGTAAACAACTCTATCTTGGGAAAATGGTTGAGATAACCCCGCATGAGCGATTCAAAGGGGTCTTTTGGATAAGAGATGCCGAGAAGATCCTAGCGACGAAGAACCTTGCGCCGGGGGTCCAGGTCTACGGCGAGAAGCTCTACAGATCGGGTTCTGAAGAATATCGAAGCTGGATCCCATATAGGAGTAAGCTCGCCGCCGCGATCATGAAAGGTCTTAAGAACATGTTCATCGAACCGGGGTCTAGGGTCCTCTACTTGGGAACCGCGACTGGGACGACTTCTAGCCACGTCTCTGATGTGATAGGTAGAGAAGGAGTGCTCTACGGCGTCGAATTCGCATCAAGGGTGATGATACAGTTCAAACAAAACGTATCGGATAAACGGCCGAACGTTGTCCCAATATTCGCTGACGCGAGGAAGCCTGGGCTCTACGCGCCGATAGTAGGCGAGGTTGATGTGATTTATTGCGATGTTGCCCAGCCCGAACAGGCCAAACTTTTCGTCGATAATGCGAGGCTCATGCTTAAGGATGGAGGCCACGGCTTGCTCGCGGTTAAGGCCAGGAGCATAGATAGTGTTCAGGAACCGGAGGTCGTTTATAGGCGAGAGATCGAGATTTTGGAGAGAAATGGATTGAAGCCGATAGAAGTTCTCTCACTCGAGCCCTATGAACGCGATCACGTGATGGTCGTCTTAGAATACCGATGAGCCCTCAGATAGCGATCTATCTGCCGCGCCGCCTTAATCCCGTCGGCCGTGGCGATCGCGTAGGTCGATAAACCTCTAACCACATCTCCTCCGGCGAAGACCCCGGGTCTCGTGGTCGCCAGGTTTTCATCAACCTTTATCAAGCCTCTATCAGTTAACTCTATTCCATCTTCTGTCCTAATCCATTTCGTGGACGGCCTCCCGCCTATGGCGAAGATCACGTGATCCGCTTCCACCTCGAACTCGGATCTAGGAATTGGGATGGGAACTCTCCTTCCATCTGGTCCGGGTTCGCCGAGCCTCATCCTAACGCACTTCATCTTCCTCAGTCTACCACCTTCTCCGAGGAGTTCGATCGGCTGCGTCAAGAATACTATCTCCACTCCCTCTTCTATCGTCGCGTCAACCTCCTTCTCATCCGCAGGCATCTCTCTCCGACTTCTCCGGTACATTATCTTAACCTCGTTTGCCCCGAGTCTGAGAACGGTTCTAGCGGTGTCCATCGCGACATCTCCGCCACCTATCACCCATACCTTCCCCGAGATCGCAACCCGCTCTCCGCGTTTAACTTTCCTCAATAGATCCAGGGCCATGTGAACTCCCATTAATTCGAGTCCGGGAATCCGTGGGACGAGAGGCTCCGCCCCGCCGGTCGCTATGAATACCGCGTGGTATCCTTGGTTGAATAGGTCGTCAATTCTGAAATCCCTGCCTATAACGGTTCTCGACCTGAATTCGATCCCTAGGCCTCTCATAAGCTCTACTTCTTTTTCGACTATGTGCGTGGGCAGCCTGAATTCTGGGATAGCGTCTATCAACATTCCTCCAATTTTATCTGATGCCTCGAATACTGTGACCTCATGGCCGAGAAGTCTCAGGTGATATGCGGCGGTTAACCCAGCTGGCCCAGATCCCACAACCGCGACTTTGAATCCTGTATGAGGTCTGGGTTTGGGGAGGTTTTCAGAAACATCGGTTATGTCGGAGATCGCCCGCTTCACATTTCTAATCTTAACGGGTTTACCCGCTAACTGATTGAACGTACACGCCTTCTCGCAATATCCGACGCAGATCCTGCCGCAGGTCGCTGGTGTCGGTATGAGGCTCAAGAAGATTTTATACGCGTTGTCAAATTTCTTCTCGGCAGCGAGTTTGAGGAATGCTGGGACCGGGAAATGCAGCGGGCACGCTTCCACGCATCTAGGTCTCCTGCACCTTAGGCATCTCTTCGCTTCTTCCGCGGCTTCCTCAGGATCTATATGGAGAACTATTTCCCCGAAACCTTCTTTACGTTTCTCGGGCGGCAGCTTCTCCGGGAAGACTTTTTCCTCTAGGATATCCGGGAGCCTGCTCCCACATTCTCTAAGCTTCTCTAGGAGCTTCCTATAAACCAGCCTCTTCTCGCCTGGGTCCAGCTCTTCTATCATGGAGTTCGCGATCGCCTCAAAGTGCTCGATATCTAGATTGGCGGGGTTTAAGTCCCGTGGGATCCCGGCCTTCTCGAATATCCTCTCAATTTTCTCAGCTAGCTCCGGAGACCGTAGCTCCTCCTCTAGGCGGGATATCAGGTTCGACATCGTTTCCACGGTTTTTCCTGCCTAGCCTTGGGGGTTTACTTTGGTAAATCTTTTTCTATGAGGGCATATGGTTGCCGTAGTTCAAAGGATAAATAGCGGCTGGACGCTCGCTTGGG
>CAZAVQ010000094.1:0-3521 GCA_964488635.1 uncultured Nitrososphaeria archaeon | reverse complement strand
AGGTATCCGTCATCACGACGTCCGCGTCGGCAACGGCGATTTCAGGATCGTCCGTGAGCTCTATCTTGGATCCGCTTAACTCCGCGTTTTCCTCGGCCAATTTCAGGTACCTATTATCCGGCTCATATCCTCTGGGGCAGGCTATTGATATGTTGACCCCGAGCTTGGAGGCTGCTATGAGGATCGAGTTACAGACATTCGTCCCGTCTCCGACCCACGCTATCTTTAGCCCCCTAAATTTCTGAAATCTCTCCCATATGGTCAACAAATCCGCGAGAGTTTGGAGCGGGTGATCGAGATCTGAGAGGGCGTTCACAACCGGCGGATCCGCCCACCTCGCGAGTTCGAGTAGATCTCCGTGTCTTCTAGCCCTCACCGCTATCAAATCCACGTATCTCGAGAGAACCCTCGCCGTATCCGCTAGGGACTCGCCCCTTGAAAGCTGCATCTCATCCACTCTAAGGTGGATCGCGTGTCCACCTAAACTGCGGACTGCGATTTCAAGCGAGACCCTCGTTCTCGTCGACGGTCTTTCAAAGATTAATGCAACGGTCTTTCCTGAGAGTATGTCGTTGATTTTTTCTCTGCCCATTTTGATCGCCTCAGAAAGCTTCACAAGACCGAGTATCTCCTCGGCGGTTAAATCTTGCAGGGAGATGAGGTCTCTGCCTCTCAAGCTTTCTATAATCATCTAAAATTAGGAGTCGGCTCTAGATTTAATAGATATCCCGCTAATTATCGGAAATTATCTTTATGAGGGAGGTCGGAAAAATACATTTCAGTAGCTTCTGTGATGAGACCCCTAAACCCGCTGAACCCGTGATGATATGGGATCAGCCTGAGGGTTACCTCAATTCATTTTAAGCGTTTAATCGCCCGGCCACGTATACTTGACCCACAGCTATCCCTCCATCCCCAGGTGGGATCATGCGGTTTACGTGGATTCTCGTATTCGAGTATTCTTCAATGGCTTTTAGGAGCACCTGGTTTACCGCCGCCCCGCCGGAGACATAGATCACGTCGATGCCCATTTCCCTCGCGAGTTCTCCGGCTATCGCTCCAAAACATGCCCCGAGAAGGTATTGAGCTGTATATGCTAGATCTCTTCTGGACTGGTTAAGGTTTTCCATTAGGAATTTCACGAGTTCTCCTGAGGAAATTATCTCCCTCCCGTTTTCACGGCGGATGAGGTGGTCGATCGTCTTAGAGAGCGGTTTCCCACCTATCGAGGCGTTTTCCAGCATTATCGCCGGTTCTCCCTCATAACTCCTCTCCATACAGAGGCTAAGAAGAACCGATATGCTATCCAGTAGCCTTCCCGTGCTCGAGGTCCTCGGCCCCTTCTTTTTCTCAACTATGTCGAGAATTACTTGGAGTTCTCGCTCGCCATATTTCAGGCCCTTGAGCAATCCCCTGCGTTTGTAGAAATCCATTATCTCGGAGCTGTCCATGAATTTAGATAATATGGATGCGAGCATCCGAGCGGGCTTTACCGCCGCCAAGTCTCCTCCGGGCATTATGGAGTATTCGATGGATCCGTTTCTCCTGAAGCTGTCTCCGTCCCACGTTATCACTTCTCCGCCCCAAATCGCCCCATCCAATCCGTATCCAACTCCATCCATCATGACGCCGACAGCCGGTTCTAGGGGATCATGCCCACTCTCCGCCATTACTGATGCCATATGGGCGAAGTGGTGTTGGATAAGCTGGAGCTTGTATCCGCGTTTGGATGCGAGTTTTTCAGCAGCCGCCTTAGATCTATATGCGGGGTGCATATCCGCCGCGACTACTGCCTCTTTCCGATTCAATCCATAACATCTAGTCAGGAATTCTAGGGTGAGTTCATGTTCTCTGAGGACTCTAGGGTTATCTGTGTCTCCGGAGTAGGGGGCCAAGATTATCTTGTCGTCGAATCCTATAGCGCCCGCCGTTTCAAGCTCCGCTCCATAGGCGATTACGGATCGCGTTAGCTTATGCTTGAGCCTGATTATCTTAGGGGCATATCCTCTACCGAATCTGAGGATAACTGTTCCTCTATGCGTCGGCCTGACCACGGAGTCGTCTATGCGGTGGGCGATCTTCCTGTTGTGAGTTAAGACGTAGTCAACGATCTTGGCTAAATCGCTTATCCTAGAATCGTCGCTGACCATAGGATCACCGTGCACGTTCCCACTCGTCATTATCAAGAACTTGTCCTCCGTCTCCCGTAACAGGAGATAATGCAGCGGGGTATATGCCAGCATAACCCCCAAATTTCGGAGAGAAGGTGCGACGAAATCCGACACCGGAGACCCTTCCCTTCTCGGAAGCAAAATTATCGGTTTCAAGTATCCCGTGAGGAGGTCTTCGATTTCCTCGGGCACTTCGACTATTTTTCTGGCGACTTGGATGTCTAAGGCCATTAGAGCGAAAGGCTTTCTGGGGCGTCTCTTCCTCCTCCTCAGCTCTAGGACGACGTCGTCATCGCTTGCGAGGCAAGCTATATGATATCCCCCAATTCCCTTAACGGCGATGATCTTTCCCGAATCTATAAGCTCGGCCGCCGCGGAGATCGGGTCATCTGCGTCGATATTCTCCAGCTTTTTATCCAGTAACGCGAGTTTGGGACCGCATCTCGGACAGCTTATTCCCTGGGCGTGATATCGCCGCTCATTCCACAAGTCCTCGTATTCCTTCTTGCAGTCACTGCATAGTGGGAAATCCTTCATCGCGGTGTTTTCCCGATCATAGGGCGGCATGTAGATCATCGAGTATCTGGGGCCACACCAAGCACAACTGTTAAAGGGATATCTATACCACCGGCTGCTCGGATCAAGTATCTCGCCAAGACAGTCTTCGCACATCGCAAGATCTTGGGGGATCTCGGAGGCCAAGACCCTCGTTCTCCCACTTTTCATGATCTTGAAGCCGTTGAATCCCACGGGCTCCGCGTCTCGTATCTCGAGTTTATCTATTCTCGCAGGCGGCGGCCTTTTCTCGCGTAGTAGCTTGAGGAATTTCTCGATTTTCTCCGCGTCGGCCTCTAAGAATATCTCGACTTCTCCTCCTCCGAGATTTTTCACGTATCCATTGACCCCAGAGAGATAGGCTATTCTCCTGATGAAGGGCCTAAATCCGACTCCTTGAACCATCCCGGCGACATAGATCCTGATAGCTCTCATGCGGCGTTCTTCTGACTAAATCCGTAACATGGATAAAATATATGTTAAAAATCGGGGAAAATATTCCGGTTTTAAGCGAAGCCTACGAATTGAAGATCTGAGGCGATTATTTCCTCAAGATTTTTAGTTTTATGGCGTGGACTGAGCAGGAGATACATGGGTCATAGTTTCTAATTGTCATCTCAACCACGCGTTGCGCCTTCTCAGGCGGGGCATTTACTATCAGGTCTTGAACCTTGATTATATCTTCTTCCATCGCCGCGTAATTCTGCGTTGTCGGTGAAATTATGTTAGCAAACGTGATTTTTCCCTCATCGTCTATCTCATAATAGTGATACAGCATCCCCCTCGGAGCTTCTG
>CAZAVQ010000093.1:0-3531 GCA_964488635.1 uncultured Nitrososphaeria archaeon | reverse complement strand
TTTAAATAAATCCCTCGATGTGATCGATAACCCGGCGGTTAAATCGGTCTTAAAGGGGATCTCCTTAGACTCCGTTAAACACGCGGAGATGTATGAAGCTGTTAAGAAGCTTCTGGAGAAGGTGCTTCCGCCGCTTGATCATGAAACGTTATATGGGCAGAGGAAACTCGTTGAGAAAACACATAGAATATGAGGCGAGGTTGATCGAGGAGATCGAGGAAATACTCCCAGAGATAGGTGAGGAAAAGATCAGACTCGTTTTAGACGCGATCTTAGCAGATGAAAGACGCTATCATCGGCTCTTAAAGAAGGTGTTAGAAGTCCTGCTAAAAGCTGAGACTGTGAGCGCGGATGAATGGTGGGAGTTAATCTGGAGAGACGTTCCGTTCCACGGCACGCCGGGAGGATAATGCCATCAAGAAAGATTTCCCCCACTTTTTATCATGGAGATAAAGTCCTCTAGGGAATACCGGACTTAAACTTAATACAAAATAATCTCCGTTAATCGCTAAGACTGAGATGCGCGTGGTCGTTCCGGAGGCGGCTTGGGCTGGTGAACGGGAAAGAGTATTAGAGTTCCCGGAGGATTGGGATGTAAAACTGTATCCGATGAACGGCTATGAAGAAGCCCTTGTTTCAAGGAACAGGATAATCTACGCTTTAAGGAATCCAATAGGTTCTAAGCCTCTCAGGGAGCTAGCCCGGGGAAGGGAAGAGGTGGCCATAGTCTTTGACGACATCACCAGACCCACCCGTGTAGGGGAACTGGCAGAGGCCGTCCTAGCGGAATTAATGGCCGCGGGGGTAAAGGGGGATAATATCAGGTTTATCGCCGCTCTTGGAGCGCATAGGGCGATGACGAGGGAGGAATTCGTTAAGAAGTTGGGAGCCGACATCGTTGAAAGCTATCCCGTATATAATCATGATCCCTTCTTCTCCTGCGAGTATCTCGGAGAGACGAGCTACGGAACTCCCGTGGAAGTAAACGGCGAATATGCCTCATGCGATCTTAAGATCGGGATAGGGTGCATAGTTCCTCATCCTATGGTGGGCTTTGGCGGAGGAGCGAAGATACTGCTTCCAGGGATCGCGTCAATTGACGCCATCAAACATAATCACGGCGTCGTAGGAGGCTACGCACACGGATCTAAACGACATCCCTCTACCGGGTGGGGGAAATGGGAAAACAACGTAATGAAGAAAGATGCTGAAGAGTTCGCGGAGATCGCTGGATTGCACTTCAAGATAGACGTAATAATCAGCGGATTCAATGATTCAATCGAAGTCTACGCGGGCAACTTCGTGAGCGGGCATCGAGCAGGTGTTGAGAGGGCCCGAGAGCTGTATTCTAGCGAAACCCCGACGGACTACGATGTCATGATACTGAATACGTCTGCAAAGGCCAACGAAGCGGCAGTAGCTTTATCAAATTGGTATCCATTTCTTAAAAGGGGGTCAATCGTAGTCCTAATAGCTAATCCACCCGATGGTCAAGTGACGCATTACGTTTTAGGAAAATTTGGGAAAAAGATCGGAGGCGCCCTCTACACCCCTCCACGCCGACTCGATAAAATTAAAAAGCTGATAATCTACTCAGAGCACCCTGAGCGGGATCCTCATCTTCCAATAGCTAGAAATGAAGAGGTTTACTTGGTTAAGAATTGGGAAGAGGTGATCGAGGAGCTCGTTTCAGCAGGTTCTCGAATAAGGGTGGCAGTGATCCCGAACGCCGAAATACAATGTCCCAGCGAGGTCTTGAAGGCTTCGAACCGGTGATGCGAGAACATCTTTCTCGATTTTGGATCGTTGGATAATGTTCTTATCCGGTGATATGTTCATAAAGTATCCGATGAATCCGAGGGAACTAAGGGAATATTTCCGTAAAGGAGCTTTGGTGGTCGTCCAGGTCACACCATTTAATAAAAAAGAGGAAATAGATTTCGATGGATTAAAGGAAAATACGGAGTTCCTAGTTGAAAATAGGAAACACGGACCGCTGATACTCACACCTACTGGAAGCACAGGAGAGTTTTACGTCTTAAATGATGAAGAGTGGAGAAACGTGATTAAAACAGTGGTCGACGTCGCTAACGGCAAGGTCCCGGTCGTTGTCGGGGCAGGCCACGCGGGAACAAGGGCTGTAATCGAGAGAGCAAAGTATGCCGAGGATATCGGGGCAGATGGCGTGATGGTGGTGCTCCCCTATTATCACGTTCCGAGCGAGGAGGGGCTCTACCTGCATTATAAGAGTATTGGAGACGCCATTAACATAGGTCTGGTCATTTATAATAATCCAGATGTGTCGAAGATCTACATCAACCCCCGTCTATTAAAGAGAATAGCAGACAGCGTCGATAACCTAGTGGCGATTAAGGAGAACACCCCATACGTGCCGACGTTGTATGAGCATATCCGGACGATAGGGGATAAGATACCGATATTTCAGGGAAGAGGGGAATGGTGGTTTGCGGCGACGGCGTTCCTCGGCGTCAACGGGTATGTATCACATTACGCGAATTTCATGCCTAAATTCTCGCTGGAGATGCTTAAAGTCGGATTAAGCGGCGATTTTAAGAAGCTGAAGGAGCTTCTCCACGAACTGGAGCCCTTCATCAGGTTCATATCGAAGATGCAGAGGAAATATGGGCCCAGCACGACGATACTCCCTTATCCATACGCGGATAACTACATCGAATTCAGCGTCACGAAATCTTCGATGGATATTCTAGGGCTACGAGGCGGGTTCATGTGCCTCCCCCTCGTGAATATAGATGAGGCCGACAGACGGGAGCTTGAAAAGATATTGTTTGAGGATCTGCGCCTGCAAAAAATAAAATAAAACCCATTTTTATGGTGAATTTCTCTCCTGGACTTTCAGTCACCCCTCCTAACGTTATATATTTGCGGGGCGACAATCTTGATGTAAGGTGGCATCCGTGCCGATACAGATAGGCGTCATCTCAAGCGGGGCAAGCGAGTCCCGCGCCTCAGTAATACTCTATGATGGAATGGAAAAAGTAGTACGTAATGAGAGCCTAGTGGTGATTAGGAACAAGAACGGCGGCGAAGTCCTAGCGGTCTGCAGGGGAGGCAGGGGAATAAATGAGAACGTTAAGACGGCTAGTTTCTCACCTGGAGTCGCGTATGCGAAGACGGGGCGCGTTCCAAGCAGCGTAAAGGAGTTCTATGTGTTCAATTTGGAGATAATCGGGGTTATCGGAGAAGATGGGATTGAGCAGAACAAGCTGATAATCGCCCCGACCTCCATTGTTGAGATGTTCACAGGAGAGGATGATCCCATGAAGTATCTCTGCAAATCCAATCTCCTCCTAGGCCATTACTGGGCAGAGCCGAGATGGAGGGTCCCCATCCTAAAACAGTATATCAACTATCATATCGGGATATTCGGGGTAACGGGCTCCGGTAAGAGCTATCTGGCCAGATACGAGATAATACCCCTTCTCCTCCGGGCGGGTTACAGCGTCATAGTGATGGACTGGAAGGGAAGCGATTACGCCCCCTATTTCGCTC
>CAZAVQ010000092.1:0-3555 GCA_964488635.1 uncultured Nitrososphaeria archaeon | reverse complement strand
GAACTTCATGAACATCTACTTCCACCACACGGTTCGAGCGGCGCAGATCGTGTTCTTGGCCGGGGCGAGGAACCTCGAAGAACTCTCCAGCTTCTCCTCCATGAGCGTTCAGGAATACTTGGGCTACGACGACTACGTCATCTGGTGCATGATGAAACGGAATGAGAAGGCGGCGTGGGCTGTTGAGAGAATTGAGCGGAGGAAGATCCCGAAGGTCGCGTATGAGCTGAGGGTTGGAGAGGAAGAATTTCCAAGGGAGGTTTTAAGAGATGCTAGTGGTGTCGAGGATCGGATAGCCTCCATAGCGGGCGTTCCCGGAGACAGGGTTTGGATCGACACGCCCTATGTCACCCCGCTTCCCTTCAAGGGCGACGAATACGTCCAATTCTACGAGGAGGAAAACGGAGAGGTCAGGATCAGGGAATACCGCTCTCCACTCCTAGAATTCACCTCGAAGATCTACGGCATAATCAGGGTTTACACGGATCTAGAATACTTGGAGAAAGTCAGGAATGCGGCGAAAAAATATTTTGGGTGAGTTTTCATCCACCTTTTCGACCAACGACCTTCTTGTAGAGGAGATATCCCGCATAAGCGATGGCTCCCAGCGGTATACCAACTATTATCAAGAAGACCAGCCCGTATGCTATGTGTATTAACGCGGTTAAGGCCGCCACCAAGACGGGTGTGAAATCTATTTCTGGATATGGTGATGGGGGCGGCGTGGGCTCCGACGGCCTCGTTATCGTGATGGATATGGAGGAGTATTGCACCATCCTCTCCAAGTTCTTTATCTGCGCTTCAAGCCTCTCGATCTCTCCGCGGATTCGCCACAGCTCCTTCTCCACCATCATCAACTCCTCAACGCTCTTCGCCTTCTCCATGGTCTTCAGGAGCCACTCCTCCTCGGCCCTCAGGTTTCTGAGCCTGGCCTCGAGGTCGATGTAGTGCTCGGTGACATCTCGAGCGTTCACCTCCTCGCTCACGACCTCTCCGACCTCCTTGATTTCGCCGAGGGCTTGGAAGAAGTATTTCTCTGGGACTTTTACGAGTAGGTGGGCTGATGATCTACCTTTAGAGGAGGTACTGAGTTGGGCGACGTATCCGCCATATGACTCGACGATCATTATTATCTTGTTCGCGGCTTCCTCGGGGTCCTCGGACTCCATCCGCAGGCTCGCCGTGCGAACCAGCATTCTCCCAGACGATATCTCATAGTCTTCTGTTTCCAAGGTGGGGGTCGCGGTCGTTGTCACGGTCCTCATCACGAGCTTGTAGGGCTTCACAGTCTCCCCCCTTAGGGATGTTACCTTCTCCTCCGCGATCTCGAAGAATGGCGGTGGCAATCCAATCGATTTTATGGATTCCGTTAAGATCACGCCTGCTCCGTAAGATGCTATGATCAAGGCCACGACTAGAATCACTAGGATCTTCCTATCCAGTTTCATGTAGTTAAACGCGTTCGACCCTGATATAATCGCAGGCTATAGAACACATCGTTCGAGGTGCTGGAACGGTCACATGAACTGCTTAAGCCTAATTGAGAGATCCCTGAGGTTTATGACGGCCGCCACCCCCACGGTCGGATTCAAGCCCATGCTCCGCTGATAATTCGTCTGCTCCTGCCAAGTCCCCGTGTTGATGGCCCTGACGCCCCTATAGGCTCCGGCATAGGCGACGTGGACGTGGCCCACGTGTAGGATGCTGGGTATCTTGTCGATTACCAGTAGGTCTTCTTTTAGGGGGAGGATTGGGGTGCTCTCGCCGTAGGCGGGGGAGAGGTGCCTGTGCCGGAGCAGGGTCTCTAGGACCTCTCCGATCTTCTCTTCTAGGTTGCTGTGAGATAATCCTGGGGTTAGTTGGATGATGTCGTCGAGCCCTTGTCCGTGATAGATGAGGAGCAGGCGGCTTCCAACCCTGATCCACGCCGGGTTTCCGATGAATAGGAGGTCGCGGCCACTTTTCTCGAGGATCGACCTGTATTCTCCTGGGAGAGGGGGCTGGGGTAATGCGCGTTGGATCGGCTCGTGGTTTCCCGGGGCTATTATCACCTTGATGTGGGGCGGTATCTCGGAGATTAGTTTCGCCACCTCCTCGAACTGCCTATTGATCGACGTTATCTCCAGCTCGTTATGCTGATTTGGATAGACTCCGACGCCGTCGACTAGGTCTCCGGCTATCACCAGGAGACGGATCCTCTTTACTTCAGAGTCCCTACCCCGATTGATCCAGTCGAGGAACCTCTCGAATAGATCCCCTCTAAACTTCTTGCTTCCAACGTGTAGATCAGAGATCAAGCAGACGCCGGCGTCGCCCAGAGGCCAGTTCTCCTGAGATCTCGATGGAATGTCTGGGAGGAGTATTTCCCGCGCGATGAGGGATTCTCCGCGTTTACAGACCTTGACGGCGAAGATCGAGTCGGGTAGAAGCCGCTCCGCCACCTGTGATAGTTTCTCGTTTCCGGATTTTGGGACTATTATCGTGGCCTCGGCGGTGGGGTCGTCGACGGTTAGGAATATGGCCCGCTCGCTTTCCCTCCTCTCAAACAACATGGCCGCGGCGTATCCCTCCTGACCATCCCTCAGCTTCAGGACCGATTTCAGATCCAGTAATCCCCTAAGCCTCTCCTCGAAGATCTTCCTCAGCTTCTCATATCTACTTCTGAAATATGCCTGAAACTCGTTGGTCGCGCCTTTAATCCGATATTCCATTAAAAAGCGTTCATCAACTTCTACATCGAGCTCTAAGGGACGTTCCGCGACCGTCTCTACGGCGGACCCCACTCCCTTGGAAGGAGTAGAAGAAGCGGCTACCCGTTCGACGTCCGCCGCGTCCACGATGGTGGAGCCCGTTTTCCGCTCCTGGAGGGACTTTATAACCCGGTTTAGGGTTTCAAGCGGGTCTTCGGCGGATTCTAGGAGTTCTAGGGCGCGCTTTGTGAGGGTGTAGCCCTTCCTCATGGCCTCGTCTACGAGCCTCTTAGCCAGCCTCCTCTGCAAATCCCCGTCACCGATAACGCGGCACATCACCGAATAAGGTTATTCCCCGGCCTATGCCCCGACTATTATCTTGAGCGCGGCCTTCTCGGCCATGAGCCTGAAGCCTTCCCTCGACCTCATCGAGCCCTATATGATGCGTTATTAAGGGTTTGACGTTGATAATCACCTATTTTTGGCGAGTGAGGGCGTGTAGCCGAGGAGGGAGGAGAGTACCTCGTCGCTTCCGATGACTTCTTCGACCTCATCTAGGGGCGTGAGGAGTATTATTTTCCTTGTCCTGCCGCGTCTCCCCATGTTGACTATGTCGCTCTTCACGACCCCCAGCATATCGAGTTCCGAGATCGGGGTGCTGACCCGCCTATCGGTGAGGGGTTCGACGCCGATGAGCCCGCAGACCTCCCTGTAGGTTTGGTAGATCATCCCGGAGATGGGGTCGCTTACGCCGTTCTTCGTGAGCAATAGCAGGGATGTCAGGACGAGCTTACTGTGGAGGGGTAGGGTGGAGAGAGCCTCGAAAACCCTTCCACGTTCGATTATGCTCTGGGCGAGCCTCACA
>CAZAVQ010000091.1:0-3634 GCA_964488635.1 uncultured Nitrososphaeria archaeon | reverse complement strand
CCCCTGTTGGGATCGGCATCCCATCCTCGTCGTAGGTGTCTGGATTAGTGATCTCCGCGACCGACATCTTCCTAATCATCTCAGGACTCAGGATGCCGAGCTTAATCCCGACAACGGTCTCCAAGGATGTTGACATCCCTCTTACACCTCCTCACCAAATAGTAGACGGGGATAGATGCTCATGCTCATTAGCTCTTCGAGTAGTAGGTAGAAGGCGTAGGGCAGGGAGACGGCCGCGACCTCTGCGTCCTTCCCGTGAACTGGGCAGAGGAATCTCTCCTGTTTGAGGTCGTAGTAGGCGGGGAGGCCGCAGAGTTTGCAGAAGTGGGCTGTGAATTTGTCGCTTTGTTCGAGTAATCTGTCTAGGAGGAGGAAGCTCGCGCCGTGGGCGATTAGGCAGTCGCGCTCCATCTCTCCGAACTTCAGTCCTCCGCCTCTGCTCCTTCCCTCGGTGGGTTGTCTTGTGAGCATCTGGACCTGGCCTCTCGCCCTCGCGTGGATCTTATCCCTCACGAGGTGGTGGAGCTTCTGGTAGTAGACCACGCCTATGAATATCTCGGCCTCAAGCTTTTTCCCGGTTAACCCATCGTATAAGATCTCCTTACCAGAACTCGTGAATCCAAGTCTTTCAAGCTCGGCTCTGAGTTCTTGAATGGACTTACCCATGAATGGTGTTCCGTCGATGAATTCTCCCTTAAGGGCTCCCACCTTTCCCGCTATGCTCTCTAGGAGCTGGCCTATAGTCATCCTGCTCGGGAAGGCATGTGGATTAATTATCAGGTCCGGTACTATTCCGGACTCGCTGTACGGCATGTCTTCTTGAGGTAGGATCATTCCCACGACTCCCTTCTGTCCATGCCTTGAGGCAAACTTGTCACCGATCTCGGCGACGCAGAATGATCTGACTTTTGCCTTGATCAGTTTATTGCCCTCCTCATTTCTCGTGATGAATATCGAGTCGACGGCCCCGACCTCAGATGGCCTCACGGCCTCCGACGCATCTCTCCAGACTATCTCCCTCGCCGGGGCCCTCTGATACTCCTCTAAGAATCTTGGTGGGCTTTGGACCCCTATTATGACCGTCCCGCCGGATACGTCGGATTCTACGTGTGCTAGGCCGTCGGCGTCTAGAACCCTGTATGCTTGCTCGCCTCTATAGCCCCTGACCGTTGGCTCCGGTATCCTGATTACGTCTTTTTCTCCGCCGATGTAGGTTCTCGCCTCGACCTCGTAGGTCCGGTAGCTCAGGGAGAGGGCTAATCCCCTCTCGACCGCTGACTTGTTCAGGACGACGGCGTCCTCCATGTTGTATCCCTGGCCGGTTAACACCGCGACCACCATGTTCTGGCCGATTGGCCGCTCATCTATTCCGAGTAGGTTGGCGGCTTTGGTGACGACGATCGGCTTCTGAGGATAGACTAGTACGTGCATCCTCGAGTCGACCCTGAGGTCGTAGTTTATGGCGAATATTCCGAGGGCCTGTTTGCCCATCGCGCCTTCGTAGATGTTCCTAGGTGACTGATTATTCTCGGCGTAGGGGATTATTGAGGCCACGGCCCCGAGCATCGCGTAGGGGCATATCTCGAGATGGGTGTGTTCTTCGGTTAAGTCCTCTGGCCTGAGCGCGACATAGGCGTTTTCCTCCTCCTCCGCGTCTAGAAACTCGATTACCCCCATGGATACCAAGTCCCTGAACCTGAGCGTCTTGTTCTTCAGCCCTTTAATGTGCTCCTGGGTGAGCAGCGGTTTCCCGTTCTCGACTATTATCAGCGGCCTCCTAACCCGCCCCTCATCCGTGTTTATCCAGACCTCTTGGACGTGTGGGAACTTGTAGAGCGCGAGGTTCACGCTATTGCTTATCTCGCCCCTCCTCCTAAGCTCCTTGAGGCTCCTAGCGAGCTCCTCTCCGTTTACGTGGTATCCTACTAATAGACCGTCGACGAAGATCTTCGTGCGATACTGCCTCCGCTTGACTATGACCTCCGAGAGCGGGACGACGCCGAGGGAGTAGAGCTTCTCAAGGAGACCCCGCTTCTTAGCCGGATAGCTTATCTCGGCCGTGAGCGCAAGGTTCTTGACGAGGCCGCAGTTGCTCCCCTCCGGGGTCTCCGCCGGACAGATTCTACCCCAGTGGGTTCCGTGGAGGTCTCGGGCCTCGAAGTGGGGCTGGCTTCTGCTGAGCGGAGATTGAACCCTCCTGAGGTGGCTTATGGTCGCGAGGTGATTTGTCCTATTTAGGAGCTGGGTGACGCCGACCCTGCCACCCGGCCAGTTACCGGTTGCGAAAGCGTGTTTAACGAAGTCCCTGATTATTCCGGGTCTAACGAAGGTAGATATCCTGACAGGATACCTCGAGGCTGCAGCGCGTTCAAGCTGGTATCTGATGTCGCGGAGGAGCTTCATGAAGGCCATGCGGTAGAGCTCCATGAGGAGAGGGCCTGCGAGCTTCAGCCGCTTATTCGCGTAATGGTCTCTATCGGTCGGCTTCCTGATCCCTAGACTGGTCTCCAAAACTCTTCCAATCATTTCGCAGAGGAAAATCGCCTTCTGGTATCTCGCCGCCTTGCTGGTTCCTATATGTGGTAGGAAGACGTTGTCGATGAGCTGCTCGGCCCTCTGGATCCTATACTCTTCTGCATATCCGAATGCGATCCTGTTGCCTATATAGCGCAGGGCCTCCTGCTCGCTGTCTATTCCTTCTGCCTCCTCGAAGGATGGAGCTAGGAGCTCTTGGACCTCCTTTAATGGGGAGACCATGTTTAGGATGTCTCGGTCGTTCGTCATTCCGAGCGCTCTGAGCATTATGATGGCAGGTATCCCCTTGTAGATCCTCGAGAAGAAGACCTTCAGCGGCCCACCGGTTTTATAGGTGACCTCCGTCCTCGCCTGCCGCCCATAGGCCATCGAGATGACGACCGCGCTGAACTGCCCTCCATTAGAATCTTTCTCGGTTACTAGGATCTTGTTCGGGGTGAGGTCCTCTATCGCGACAACCACCCGCTCGGATCCGTTTATGATGAAGTATCCACCTGGATCCCTCGGATCCTCGCCGATCTCCATGAGCTCTTCTTCGCTCATCTTCGAGAGCGGGCAGATATCCGACTTCACCATTATCGGGATTATCCCGACCTTCACCTTCTCGGGCTGCGTTATCGGCTTACCGTCGAGGTAGAGCGTCATGGTTACGTAGAGCGGAGCGGCGTAGGTCAGGTTCCTCAGCCTACACTCCATCGGCGTCACGTTCTCGATGACCGTTCCATCTATTTCCTCGACTATAGGCACCCCGATCTCCGGATCTCGCATCTTGAGAACTAGGGTTCCATAACGCGTCCTGATCTCTAGATCTCCGAGGGATTTTACGAGCTCTGATAACCCCTCCTTTATGAATGAATTATATGAGCGTAAGTGATGCTGTACTAAGCCCTCATCCTCGATGAATGCTCGGATTACTTCCCAGAGATCCTCCTCTCTAAGCTCAACCTCCTTAAGCATCCTTCATCCTCCCTCCTAACCCGGTTTTCTCCTCCCGAAAGCCTAAATTATGGGACACAGCTACCCTACCGCCCATCATTCTCCCATAGTCCTAGATTTTAACTCTTCCCTTCTGAGGGGGCTGCCTTACTCCTCGACGACG
>CAZAVQ010000090.1:0-3657 GCA_964488635.1 uncultured Nitrososphaeria archaeon | reverse complement strand
GGCTGTCATCAGCAGATATTATCCGCATCTGAAGAAGTTTGGAAGGCTTAGAGGGTTGAGAATAGTTAGGATAGCGGTTCATCCGGATCTATGGAGGCGGGGATTTGGATCCCATGCGTTGAAAAAACTATGTGAAGAGGCGGTCGAGAAGGAGTTCGATTGGATTGGGTCGGGATTCGGAGCGACCCCGGAGCTACTTAGATTTTGGTTGAGAAATGGCTTCTATCCTTTGGCGGTGGGTCCTATGAGGAATAAGGTTTCCGGAGAATTCAGCGTGATCGTCGTCAAGCCTCTTAGCGAAAAAGCCTCGGAATTCATTTGGGAGATAGGGAGGGAATTCAGGCTCAGGTTCATCAGCGCTCTGGCGGATCCCTACTTTAACATGGATATGGAGACCGCGTGGACCCTCCTCTCGAAAGCGCCGGGAAGGCACAAGGCAAAACCTAACTTCAGGGGCTCGCAAAGGATGAGGCTCGAGTCCTATCTGAATCAGTATGTCACTTATGAAGGCGCATCGGATTCCATTAAATGCTTGGTAGAGGCTCATTTCCTCACGAGCAGCGAGAAGAGATTGACTCTCGACGAGAAGGCTGAGAAGCTGCTGATAACAAAGGTACTACAGGGGAGACCATGGCCACAGGTGGCGAGACTGCTCAAAGACAAGCCCGAGAACTTGGTAAGCCTCATGAGGGAGATCGTGGAGAAAATGGCCGACTATTACCTTTAGCATTCTCCCTCAAAAAAGAGATGCGGCGGAAAACAGCGAGTATAAATAACTAATCAGTTCGTAGATTACTTTCAGGATAGTAAACTATTGCGGCGGTTATAGACTATATAGCAACGATATTTATCAAGGATATTCTACCTTCCGAGCGGACTTGGCCTTACCCGAAATGGCAGTCGGCCTAGGATTCATCTTAACCTTCCTCATGGCGGTAGCGTTGGGTGGAAACGACGCGGCCACACCATGCGACACCTCCGTCGGAGCGAGAGTTTTAACCATAAGAAAGGCCGTGATATTATTCGCCATATTTGCGAGCGTCGGCGCCCTAACCCAGGGATATATGGTGATGAAGACGATTGGAAGGGGAATAGTCCCCGCAATCGATTTACTCGGAGTTTTAGTAGTGATTACATCCGCATTCATCTGGATCATGATATGTAATTACTTCGGGTTCGAGATCTCGGTGACCCATTCAGTAATCGGGGCGGTGCTGGGATATGGGTTAGCGGCCTACGGCACAGGGGGAATTAATTGGGACCTAGTCCAGAAGGTTGTCGTCAGTTGGTTTACCTCCCCGTTCCTCTCCATACTACTCGCATTCGCCACTTACAAGATAATATCCCGCATCATTAACAACCGGAATTCATTTGCGATGAAGCTCATGCCAGCGCTCTTGGTTTTCTCCCTCTGTTACTCCGCATTCGCTTTTGGAACGAACGACATAGCGAACGCCACCGGGGTATACGTTACCGTAAGCGAGATAGTTTTTGGAGGAATTCCTGAACAGAATGTGATGTTCCTACTAGCGGTCTTCGGGAGCATAGGAATAGCCGTCGGAGGACTAGTGTTGGGGGCGAGGGTTATCGGAACCGTGGCCTTCAAGATCACTAAACTAGATCCCCTCTCGGGATTCGCCGCAGAACTCTCAAATGCCTTCGTAGTCCACATGTTCACGACGATACCATATCTCATCTTCGGCTACGGGATTCCCATATCGACCTCCTTAGCCAGCGTCGGAGCCGTGATCGGAGTAGGATTAGCCATGTATAGATCCGCTGGGATAAACAAGAGAACCGTCATGATCCTGATGAGCGCTTGGATTGCCTCGGTGACCCTCACAGCGGTGTTGAGCTACGTATTATATACGATATTATTCCCGATAACCGGGCCAATACTTAAACCGAATCTTTAATATCCATAATTTGGAGAAATTATTAGAGTGAGGTGTCCTAACTGTTTAGGGGCAATCCCACAATTTGGATAGGGAGGAGGAGACAGAGAGACGTATTAAAGCTCTCCCAACGTCACCTCAGTAAGATAGACGAGTTAACGAAAACCTTTCGAAGATTCGCTGAAGCCTTCGTGAGAGGCGACCTAGAGAATATGAAGAAGTTATATGAGGAAATCTTTGATATCGAACGGGAAGCAGATAAAGAAAAAGAGAAGATAATCATCGAGGTGTCGAAGGGGCCATTTCACCCGATTGATAGGGAGGACATAATGCGTCTTGTATTAACCATGGATGATATAGCGGCGAACATCAAATCCGCTTCTAGGAAGATGCTCTACTCGAATCCGGAAAACGTCCCAACCGATGTCAAGAACGAGTTCCTTAAGCTCGGGGATATGATAATCGAGATAGTCTCTAGGCTGCAGAACGCCGTAAACGCGTTGATAAAGGGGTCGAAGGACACCCTGAAGCTGGCGGATAGCGTCGAGAGAGAGGAAGAGGAGATAGATGATTTTAGGGTTGAATTGATAGCGAAGATTCTGAAGTGGGGAGATGAGACGGGGAAATTGAGCAGCTTACTAATGTTGAAGGAGGCGGTAGAAAATCTCGAAAACGCTTCTGATAAGGCCGAAGACGTGGCGGATATAATCAGGGGAATCATAGCCGTGGGGCTTTAGCGATCCGATCTAAGCTCGGCTGCTTTCCGCCTTTACCTTTAATACTTCCTCAACCGCCTTTGCGACCACCTCTTGGCCTATTTCCCTGAACGCCCGCACCTTAAGACCCGAGAGATCCCAGCTAAGTCTCCCTTCCTTGAGAAGGTAAGGTGCCTCGATTCTCACGAGATCGCCCTTTGAGAGAGCGAGATGCTTCACGAAGACCTCATAGAGTAGGCTATTGATCTCTCCCGCGGCCCTGGCGACCTCCTTCGGATCAACCTCACCAGATTTTATCTTTCGAGATAGTTGCGCAAAAAGAGTCCTCCGGAGCTTATCCGCGTAGGCTCCGGCCAAGACAACGCCCGTTCGAACAACCCCTTCCTCGGGCTTCTCAACGCCCTCTGCCATCATTTGATAAATCCTGTTACATGCTTATAAGTGATGATCGGAAAAGGATTAAAATTTTAGAGCAAATCACTCAGGACACCATGGGCCTTCTCAAAGACAGAGACAGGAAGTTTCTGCAGTCGAAGTTCAGAGCACAGCTCAAGGGAGAGGTCAGGTTGATAGTCTTCACCCAAGAGTTTGAGTGCGAGTATTGTGAGGAGTTAAGGGAGCTCTCGGAGGAAGTCGCTTCGCTGAGCGATAAGATAACCGTTGAAATTTACGACTTCCAATCCGATAAAGAATTGGCGAAGAAGTGGAATGTGGATAAAATACCCGCGCTCCTCCTCTTCGGCGAGAGAGAATATGGGGTGAGATACTTCGGGCTCCCGAGCGGTTATGAGTTCACGGCACTCGTAGATGATATAATAGACGTATCACGGGGGACGTCGAGGCTACATCCAGATGTAAAGAAGAAATTGAAGCAGATAAGAGATCACGTCCACATCCAAGTCTTCGTCACGCCGACCTGTCCCTATTGCCCGCTCGCGGTCAGAACCGCCCATCAAATGGCCATAGAGAATCAGAACATCCTGGCGGACATGGTGGAGGCCTTGGAGTTCCCCCACCTAGCTAATAGATATCAGGTAATGGCGGTT
>CAZAVQ010000089.1:0-3663 GCA_964488635.1 uncultured Nitrososphaeria archaeon | reverse complement strand
GAGATCCTAACCCTTACCGGCGCGAAGCTTCATGAGAAGGCGTAAACTTGCCGCAGTCAGGGCATTCTATCAAGAAGTTTTCAAGAAGGTATTTTGGGAAAAGACTAGGCACGTTGGAAGTGGGGCGAGATGGGCCATCGCGGAAAAATGTGCTTAAAATGAAAAGAAAGGGATATTGTTTATTGATCTCTTGTTTACTCTTTCTTTAGATCGCCTCTGCCCCTGAGGCTCTCGACGTTATGGATGTGGACGTGTTCTCCTACCTCTATATCCTTCGTTGCCCTCCCTATTACCTCTCCATATTTTATGATCTCCTCGCCTTTTGAGATATCCTTCACCGCAAGCTTATGGCCGAATGGGATGTCTGATTTGGCTACCAGCTCTCTAGCTTCCTCTCCTATTCGAATCGTTACTCTCTCACCGCGTTTAATGGCGAATAGGGCCACCGCCACGTTATCCCTTTGATCGATTACAATGGCGGATATCTTTTGTTCAGCCATTTTAGATCACCGGCCCCCTAATATAGATCTCAACCGTATCTTCGTAGCCCAGGCGCTCTGCCTTCGTTTCCTTAGATGAGGCGACTTCCAAGATCTCATTTAAGACGCGTTTCGCCGCCTCCTCTATCGATTCCTCTCCATAGAATACCCTACTTAAGTCGACGTCTATGTGCTCGGACAATCTCCTACATGTATCTGGGTTTCCGCTGATCTTGACCACGGGCATGATCGGATACCCCTGCGGAACTCCAAGTCCTGTCGTGAATAATGTTATTTGTGCTCCTCCCGCGGCGAAACCTGTTAAAACTTCAAGTTCCCTTCCCGGTGTGTCCATGAATATCAATCCCTTTTCTTTGACGAGGTCTCCGTAATCCACGACATCTACAAGCTTCGAAGATCCGGCCTTACAGACGGCTCCAATAGATTTCTCTTCTATCGTCGTTATTCCTCCCCGTATATTCCCGGGGGTCGGCTGCCCCTTCCTCATGTCGACGCCCATCGCGATGACCCTCCGCTCCATGTCCTCAACGGCCTTATACAGCTTCTGGGCAACTCCCTTACTCACCGCTCTCTTAGCAACTATGTGCTCCGCGCCTATTACCTCCGTGGTTTCCCCAAAGATAACCGCGCCCCCATTCTCTACTATGAGGTCGGCGACTTTCCCGGCTACGGGATTCGATACTATTCCCGAGGTGAAGTCCGATCCACCGCATTTTATCGCGAGTTTAAGCTCCGAGATATCCACGTCTTCCCTCTTCATCTTCTCCGCTTCCTCAAGCATCTTCCCCACGATCCCCGAACCTCTCGAAATGGCCCTAGACGTCCCCTCATCGAGTATCCTCACCACCTCGGCTTCCTTGAACTTGGAGACTTCGTCGGCGACCTTCTCAGCGGAGACCCCCTCGCATCCAAGGCTCACGAATAAAACCGAGTGGACATTGGGATTCAAGGCCAAGTTAATCAATACCTTCTCGACATGTGAGATCTCGGGCGGGACATGGCAGCACCCTTGGTGATGTATGACCGCCTTTGCCCTCGGATTCACCTCCACTATCTTCCTCGCGACGTGGGCGGCGCATCCAACCGTGCAGATGACCGCGACATAGTTTCTAACACCCACTCCCGTTTTCCTCACAAATCCCCGGAACCTCATAGATTATTCACATAACTGCGCGATGCGGGACATATAAGGCTATGTTCCCTAGAAGTATCGTGGCTAAACCTCTAAAACCGCTTGAAGGAGGATTCTTAGGACGGCGATGGCGATTACGGTTCCAACGACTTTCCTGAGCTTTTTCCTGCTTAACTTCAGGCTTATCTTCGGGCCTATCCATCCACCAAATAACGCGCCCACGCTTAGGGGGATAGCCGCGCGCCAAAGTATTATCCCGTCGATCACGTGCCTGATAACTGAGGAAAGCGATGATGGTAGTATGCAGGCCATTGAGAGAGATACCGAAGTGTGGATATCTAAATTCAGCAAGTAAATGAATGCGGGGACATTGACTATTCCGCCGCCAAGTCCTGTTAAACCCGCGACAAGTCCCGCAAGACCTCCGGACATCGCGCCAAGAAGATAAGTCCTGTGGCTTGAGATTCTGGAAGATCTTTTTCCGCTCTCCCGCTCGCTCTCACTTAAGATAATCCTTAAGCTTCCCATCAATAATACCGCGCCGACGATGATTATCAGTAGCCTCTGAGGGATAACGACGACGAGATACGCCCCTAGGTAAGCCATGGGAATCATTAGGGCGATCACGCTGAGGTAGATCCTAGAGGGTAACCTGATCTCCTGCGAATATCTATACGCGCTGACCCCCGAATTAGCGAAGACCATAACTTTCGAAACAGCGATCGCGACCGGAGGCGGTAAGCCAAGATAATATAATGCGGGAACTGCCACAAATCCTCCTCCTAATCCAACCATAGAGCCGAGGAGCGCGGAGATAAGCCCTATCAGAAAATATGCCGCTAAATCTATCAAAGTAGTCGTTCCTCCAAGCTTGTCCCTTTCTCTGACTTTACTGCTTGAATTGTGTCGAAAATGGTGTTTGTGAAAAATGATAAAAATTTTTGGGTTTCGTTTGGTCCCAGCTCGATTACAGCTTTTTGATGATCTCCTCTAACGCCTCCTTACTAGTCCTGAGAGCCTCTTCAGGATTATCCGTGAAAACCTCCGGAAGTAGGCATCCATCCCAACCTACCTCCTTCAATAATCGGAGTACCTCTTCATAGTTGATCGTGCCCTCACCAATCGGAAGGTGATATGGGTAGGTTCCGTCGTTATCCGTGGCGTGGATAGCATCGCAAAGATAATCCTTCAATTTATTTATGTAGACCTTCGGATCTAAGAAGACGTTTGCGTTTGCTATATCGAGGTAAACCTTGACGATGTCCGGGTCTGTTGATTCCACGAGCATGATGAGTTCCTCTGGTAAGTCCCCGAAGTTACCCACCACGGCGTTTTCAACGCATAGCTTAACCCCAAGGTCTGCCGCGGTTTTCGAGAGTTCCCTTAGGCTCTTAACGGCGGACTCGAAGTATTGACGATAAGATACCTTAGATTTCATCCTATTCGGCTCCTCTATTTTCCCGGGTAGGATTAGCACGTTGTTTGTCCCTAGTCTGACTGCCTCATCTATGATGGATCTATAGAATTCGACGGCTTTTCTCCTGAGGTTTTCATCGGGGTGCGCCAGATTGAACTCGAACTCGAATTCTTCCCAGCCCTTTGCTGAAAATGGTATAGGGCATATCGATATTAACTTTAGGCCGCTGGATTGGAGCTTCTCCACGGCTCTCTTGATTTCTTCGGGAGTGGTAGACTCAGGCCAGAAATGGTTTCTATCGATCCATATCTCGATGTATTTTATTCTAAGTTCCACGGCGACGTTAATCCACTCGTCAAATCCCTTTCCAACCGTTGCGAAGGACCCCGCCTCTAAACCAACCTCCATTCCATACACCTACTTCAAGGATACTACTTGCTTCTTCCTCGCGGCTTCCTCGGCGGCCAGCACGATCTCCAACGCCTTCCTGGCCTCCATTGGCGTGACCACCTCCGGCTCCTCATCCCTCATCACGCATCTCGCGAAGTAGCTGAGTTCCTCCTTTAATGCGCCGACTATCTCGCCGTGCATAACGGGCCAATGCATGGTATCAA
>CAZAVQ010000088.1:0-3687 GCA_964488635.1 uncultured Nitrososphaeria archaeon | reverse complement strand
GGTGCATGGCGATCTACACGAGGAAGTGGGTTGAAGAACCGTTAACTAGTTGCGATATATGCGGGGCAAGGATTGACTATGCCGGACCTCTATGGCTTGGAGAGTTAACCGATAGAGAACTTGTATCTGAAATGTTGTCGAAGGCGTATAATGACCCAGATGTTTACAGGGAATCTTTGAAGCTGTTAGACGCCCTGAGGAAAGAGGATACCTCCCTAATAGGGTACTTTCCGGTGAACGCGTTAGCCGAGAAATTGAGGTGCTCGCCGATCAAGCCGTCAAAGCTCATCGAGGGGCTAAGGGAACTCGGATACAAGGCAACCATAACCCATATAGATCCAGGTGGCGTTAAAACAGATGCGCCGCCTAAGATATTAGATGAGCTATTTAGGAGCATTCGCGCTAAGAGCTAAAAATGGGAACGACCTTGATATGTTGGTGAACGGATGCCGACGAGGAGGTGGCTCGACGAGGCGAGGCGGGATCACTACCGCAAAAAGGCTAAGGAGGAAGGCTATCGCTCTAGAGCCGCATACAAGCTATTGGAGGCCCAAAAGAAGTACGAGTTCCTCAGGAGAGGGGACATAGTCGTAGATCTTGGGGCATGGCCGGGAGGGATGAGTCAAGCTGCGTCGAGGCTCGTCGGGCCGGAAGGAATCGTTGTAGCAATAGACAGGAGGGAATTTGACGAGTTCGCAGAAAAGAACATCATAACGCTTCAGCTGGATATACTCGAGGACGATGTCGTTTCAGAAGTATCAAAGATACTTGATGGAAAGCAGGCTGACGTCTTGATATCCGACGCCTCTCCTAGGTTCACCGGTATAAGAGATATAGACGTTCTAAGGCAATATGAATTGACGGTCAAATCCTACGAGATAGCGAGGGATCTGGTCAGGCGTGGTGGATCAATAATGCTGAAGGCCTTCGACTGCGAAGACCTCCGCGGTCTCGAATTGAAATTAAGGAGGGAGTATGGTTTTGTTAAGAGATTTATCCCGAGAGCGAAGAGAAAAACCAGTTCCGAACTCTACTTGATAGCCATGAAGAAGCTGTTTTAGCGCCTTCTACGCCTGCTCCTCCGCTCCAGTTTCTCCTTATAAGCCGCATAAGACTCCAAAACCCATTTCTCGAGCAGCGGGCAGGATCTAGGGTTTCTAATCCCCTCTTTTCCACAGAGTTGATTATATGGACAGGAGAGGCATGGGGCGTCCTTGATAGGGTCGATCGTAACCCTGCGGATTAGGGGTACAAGCCTTCTAGTCCAACGATCCTTCGCAAATTCCTTCACCCGTTTAACCATTCCCTTTTTCTCGAGGCGTATCGCTATCCTAGAGCCCTCTCTACTGGTTACACCGAGCTTATGCCATAGCTCAGATTGTAGGAGACCCTTTTCCTGATGTTTTAACAGGAGTTTAATAGCCTCTTCTTCCAATTTTGTCAGCTTCTGCGGCAAGATTTATCCTCCTTAAGGTTATAAATGATCCTCCTTCCTTATATTCCCATCGGTTAAGACCGCCTTGAAGTCCCTCAGCCGCCTTCTCAAGGTGCTCTTGCTTACACCGACCTCGCTTACCAGCCGCCTCTGTGAAAGAGAGATCCCTAAAATTTTAGCGGCCAGATATATCGAGGCAGCCGCCATCGCCTTCGTATTTTTTCCTTGGGTGAGCCCCTTCCTCGCGGCAACGGCGTAGATCTTGTTTGCCAGTTGCTCGGCCCTGCCGGGCAGGGCTAAGATTTTAACCATTTTCGATATATAAGCGCCAGCATCTACCGAGTTCTTCACGTTCAGGGACTCAGCTAATTTGAGGTAGCATCTCCGAATCGATTTTTGTTCGACTCCGGAGATCTCGGCGAGTTCTCTAAGATCCCGTGGAATACCCTGAGCCCTTAAGGCGAGGTAAAGTAGTGAAGCTGGCAGTGCCCTCAAGTATTTTCTTGAGGACTTAATGTCTCCATCAAGCTTCCTTAGGAATATGGCGGCGGCCTGCGCGACGGATTCCGGGATATTCAGGCTCGAGCTAATCCTATAGATCTCAGAGAGCAGGAAAATCATTATTCGATCTCCATCAGAGCTAACTTTGAAATTTTTATCACAACGCGTCGATAAACCTAGATCGTGAAGGAGGGGAGTCATCGGTGCCCCTACGCGTTCTCTTTTAACCCTGTCACTATAGCTATATGCCCGCCACTCAGGATCGGAGTAAATGACTTTGTCAATTACGTGGCCGCAGTCGCCGCAGATCAATTCCCCGGAATCTCTATCTTCTATTATGTTCGTGCCTCCGCAGAAGGTACAGCGAGGCTTCGTCATCTCTTACTCGATGGCAAAAAGGGATCTCTTATAATCTAATCGTCCGGTTTGAGCTTGTGAATTCTATTGGTGTTATCCCGCGACTGTTCAGCGTATATGCCTCTTCTCCCGTCTGTTCTCTAGGATGTATAAGGGTTCTTCTTTCTCGAATTTCATCTCCTTCGCAGGATTTATCTCTATGAAGAAATGGTTGACTGGGCCGAAGATCCCGGATATCACGCCAACCATTTCCATCTCTGAATTGTAGACTGGGTCTCCGAGTTTGGGTAAGAGCTCGCCTTCAACTACGAGCTTTCCCTCAACCATCGCCCAAGCCTTTCCAATCCTTCTAAGTCTCTTGGATCGTTTAGACATGTTTACCGCCTTGACGCGGATTTGAGGAGCTGTGCAACACGTAAGATTACCTGGTTCTTGTTGAGTTGCTCCTTGGGTTTGATGATGACTTTTCCACCCTTCTTCCACCAAAAGGCGGGATGACCGCCGGGCTCTATTTCCGCATCCCAGCCGAGTTTTCTGGCCGCGGCCGCGATTTGCTCTGCGGTCGGGTTCTTTACTGCGAGTTTTAGGGGAACTCTTCTACATTTAGATCTGCTGATTGATGCGTCGAAATAAACGGGCCAGATTACATATCCCTTTTTCTTGATCAAAGATCTACTTCACCAGCACGGCGTTTATGACTCCATCCTGTCCGGGTCTCGATTTGACTTTGGCCTTACCGAGCTCGGTCTCGATTATTGCGCCCTTCGTGATGACTCCCCGCCTCTCAAGATCCCTGCTCGCTGGGTTTGAGAGCAATCTCAGGATCTTCACCTTCCGTGCTAATTTCTTCTCCGGATCGAAGACGTTCGCGTATATGTCGGCTGCTAGAGCGAATTTAATTCCACCTCCCCTAGTTTTCTTCACTCGCAGCTTCCTCTCCCCTATCATCGTGTATACCGGGCCTCCGCCCCTCTCATACTTCCTCTTCTTTCTATGGGGCCTTTTCCTACCGCCCGTTCTCTTCCTTTTATGGAGGTCGCTATGCCACTGCGTCATCCTCCCGAGCTCCTCTGATGAGGAAGCCAAAGGCACCTTATAACGTTGTAGGTCTCTAGGACCATCTAGGAGGCGGTCTGCGGCCTTCTAACCCAAGTTAGGTCTTTATTCAGGCTTTCAGATTCCCTAATCTAGGGGAGAAACTATGCTCGAGGACATCACACACTATCCTAGAGAGAGATTTCTGAGGGTCGGCGCCCACAGCCACGTGAAGGGCCTCGGCCTTGAGGGGTTGAAGGCGAAGCCTGTCGGTGACGGGTTAGTGGGGCAGATCGAGGCCAGGGAGGCCGCGGGAATAATCGTTAAGATGATTAAGGAGGGGAAGATGGCGGGCCGGG
>CAZAVQ010000087.1:0-3691 GCA_964488635.1 uncultured Nitrososphaeria archaeon | reverse complement strand
CCGAGGAACAATTTTCAAGGGGATGAATGCCGATAAGCAAGATTTAAGTTTAAGGCTTAGCTACCCAAGTTCAACATATCCTCGGTACGGGATCTCCAAGCGGCATCGGGAGGTATCGAAGTCCTCCGATCTCTGTTTTGACGACGACGTCCTCGTATTCCTTTGTGAACTCGCCGATTACCTCCGCTCTTTTTCCTAGAGGATGTGAGTGTAGGGCCTCTAGCACGTCGTCTGCGTTCTCCCGAGAGACAGCCAAGACGACTTTCCCCTCGTTCGCCAGCTCTAGGGGGTCTATTCCAAGGATCTCTGAAGCCGCGCGGACTCCTTCGCTGATCGGTATCTTTTCCTCTTCTATGATTATCCCGATCTTCACAGCTTCAGTCCACTCGTTTAGCAGGGATGCCAAGCCCCCTCTAGTTGGGTCCTTTGCGGCTACGACTCCGCCGACTTCGAGTACTTCCTCGATTAGGTGGTTGAGGGGCGCCGCATCTGATTTAATGTTCGGTGCCTCGAACCCGAGTTCTCCCCTAGCCGCCATTACTGCCATCGCGTGTTCCCCAATAGAGCCAGATACGATTACCTTATCACCCGGCCGTATATTCCTCGGATCAAGCCATCTAGAATTCAGGGATCTCCCATCCTCCATGGCTTTCTTGAGGTTCTTATCTAGGAGCTGGCTCCGCGTCCCTATTCCAGCCGTGTTTATCACCACTTCCTCTAGTTTCCCCCTCTCCATGACCTTGGTGTCGCCGGTCACGACCTCGACTCCGGCTTCCTCCGCGGTCTTCTCCATGCTCTCCAAGATATCATCAAGTTTTTTCAGGGGGAATCCCTCCTCCAAGATTAGAGCACATGATACGGCGATCGGCTCTGCCCCGATTACCGCTAAGTCGTTCACAGTCCCTGAGATACTAAGCCTCCCGATATCTCCTCCTGGAAAGAAAATTGGTTTAACGGTGTAGGAATCCGTGGTGAAGGCTATCTCCTGGACTACGGCGGAGTCCGCGAGAAACCTAAGCGGGATCTCGACGCCCTTTCTTCTAGGCTTAAACCTAGGCACTATGTGTTCTTTGATGAGTTTATGCATGTATAGCCCGCCGCCTCCATGAAGTATGCTGATGTGTTCTTCTGGACCTTTCTCAGCCACTGGGATCCACCACGCTAAATTCACGGAATAAGCTTGGGAAATAGGTTTCCGCTCAGAAGTTTATTGGACATACTCCACTCCTACACCTAAAGCCCTTAGTGACCTTATGCTGAGCCCAAATCCTACAGGTTCCCTCAACCCCGACCATCGTGGGGCCTATTGGAGTAGCCGGCGTGCAGGTCTTCATGTATAGCGGGCACTCGGGGGGATCTATTACCCCCTTAATCACTTCAGCGCACCTCGCCTCCGAGGGGAAGTGGTCTCCGCGTCCTCGGTCCAGTCCATAAGCCTTTCTCGCATCGATTTCTGAGAATTCCGGCTTAAGGGCCATCGCGCTCTCAGGCACCATGGCGACACCCCTCCAATATCCCTCCTCTAAATTGAAGACCCTGAAGAGGTTCTCCTGTGCCTTCACGTTTCCCTCCCAAGTAACCACTCTTCCGTACTCATTCTCCATCCTAGGCTCTCTCTCCTTAAACTGCCTCAAGATCGCGTAGATCGCCAGTAGCACGTCGAGCGGCTCAAATCCCACGAAAACCATCGGCTTCTTACATCTATCAAAATACGGCTTATACGCCTTCATCCCGCTGATCGTCGAGGCATGGCCCGGATTAATGAAAGCATCGATCGCGAGATCCTCAGACTCGGCTAACAACCCAACCGCCGGAGGGACATAGCGGTGTGACGATATTATTTTCAGGTTCTCTGGGAGTCCTTTGAAGACCCCGTAGGCGACGAGCGGCGCGGTGGTCTCGAATCCCGCTCCTAGAAAGACGTATTCCGCGTTGGGGTTTGATTTCGCGATCTTGACGGCGTCCATGAAGCTATATACTATTCCGATCTTCCCTCCCCTAGCCCTGCAATCCTCCAGAGACATCATTTTAGAACCCTTAGCCCTCGACATATCTCCATAAGTTAGAACCTGAATGCCATCCAGCGCGAGCTTTATCGCGGCATCTATATCCGACGCCGGGGTGATGCAGACAGGGCATCCGGGGCCAGCTCTGACCTCCACGTTTTCCGGTAAGAGTGACCTAATCCCCCAATGGGTGATTGTCCATTCATGGGTCCCGCAGACGTGCATTATCTTGACTTCCGGTAGCTGTTTGGCAAGTTCATGTATCTTCTCGACTACTCGTTTCACGAGGGCTGGATCCCTATAACGGGAAAGTATCCGCTTAACTTCTGATCTCATCTCCGAGCCTCCTCTGCCGCCAAGCTGAGGACTTCCGCATAGACTTCTAAGGTCTTCTTGGCCTCTTCTTCATCTACGACTTTTATCGCGTATCCTGCGTGAACGAGCACGTAGTCCCCTACCTTCGCCTCCACCATGGCCAACACTATCTCCCGCTCCACCCCGTCTCCGAAGTCGACCCAAGCCGTATCTCCCTCTATCCTAATGATCTTCCCGGGAATCGCGTAGCACAAATCCGACAAGACATAGTTGGCAACGAGTATTTTAGGACTCTTCGGCAAAAACCGCTTCAAAGAGCGTTTATCATCTCCAAAGGGTTAATACGGCAATAGGCCGCCATATAATCCGGATACATGGAGTGGAAGACGCGGCTCAAGCTACTTCTCCAAGAAGCGTCTAAAAGCGGCGGCCCCGTGGTTTTTGTGGGACTTGGGAACCCGCTCCGCGGAGACGATGGGATAGGGGTGAGAATCGCTGAGGTTCTTAAGAATTCTCTCGAATGCAAGAAGGTAGAGGTTATAATCGTCGAAGATAGGGTTGACCTACTTGGAAGATTTCTAGAGGATTTAAAGCCCAGTCTATTGATATTCTTTGATGCCGCGGATTTCGGGGGAAAACCCGGTGAAATACGCATCCTGGACCTAGCCGAGGCATCGGAAAAAACGATCTCAACCCACTCAATTCCCCTGCAAGTGGTTCTCAAAGCGTCCGGAATAGAATCCCCCTCATACGTAATAGGAATTCAAATTATGAGTTTGGAGTTTGGTGATGGGATAAGCGAGCCGGTTAAGGAAACTGGAAATGTTGTTACAAACTTCTTACAAAGAGAATTGGCTTCTATTCGCGAATAACTCCCCTCTTTCACCAACGTATAAAAAATCTCTCCATGCATTCGTTTAATGGAAGATTACCTTTAAATTTATGCATCTCGGAATAACGTTGAGCTATCATGGAGATAGTTGCCGCACTAACGGTAGCTCTGTTGATCATCATCGTGATATACCTCCTCGGGAGATCGCTCTCGCCGACGCCCCCAAAAAGCCCGGATAAACTCGAATCATATGCGTGTGGAGAAAAGTTTCCACCCGCCCGCGGCCCCATTAGGCTCCTCTTCTTCAACTTCGCCGCGTTGTTTATGGTATTTGATGTGCTTGCTCTTTTCCTCGCATTCACGATTAACATCCCTGCGGTTTACAAGCAGGGGTTGATAACGATAATCCTGGTTTATAGCGTGATTCTCGGATTATCAATTCATCTACTGGGTAGGAGATGACTTCGAGATGGGTTTAGTCGCGAGATTGGTTAGAAAATGCCGGGCGAGAAGCCCATGGATACTGTTATTCGACACC
>CAZAVQ010000086.1:0-3770 GCA_964488635.1 uncultured Nitrososphaeria archaeon | reverse complement strand
AAGATCGCCTCAATGAATAGGAATGAAGCCGAGGCCCGCTACGGGTTCCAGCTCTACCAGGGTGGGGAGGTTCCATCGGCCGAGATACGGGTCGTCGAGATCCCGGGGTGGGATGCCGAGGCATGCGCCGGATTACACGTAGAGAATACCGAGGACGTCGGGATAATCAAGATAATCAAAACAGAGAGAATACAAGACGGGGTGGAGAGGTTGATCTTCGCCGCGGGACCAGCCGCCCTACCTTATATTCAGGAAGATTGGAGACTTGTGCGTAGCGTTGCGGGAATACTCGGAGCGCCGGTGGAGATGGTCGAAAAGAAGGTTCAGGAGATTTTGAACGAGGCCAGGGAGCTTCGCAGAACTGTCAGGCGCTTATTATCGTCGGCGGCCAAGCTGAAAGCCATCGAGCTCTCCGGGAAACCAACCGTGACCGCTGGTGGAATAGAATTCTATGTGGTGAAGGAGGACGAGGATGATAGCGAGTACATCTTGCAGATATCCGATCATCTGCTCTCTAAACCCGGAGCCGCCTGCTTCATAGCAGCCTACGGCCGCGAGAAAACCTCGGTAGTCGCGATAGCGAATGAGGAAGCCCTCAAAAAGGGGGTAGACGCCGGTAAACTCGTATCGATGATAGCTCAGAGGTTTGGAGGAAGGGGCGGCGGAAAGAACAGGCTCGGACAAGGAGGGCTCGGGAGGACGGTAACCGAAGAGGAATTCATCAAAGAATCTCTGAACATCATCCGGGATCTGTTTAAGTAGCCTTCATCTATTCCTTCTTTCAGCGATCAACCCCGCTGCTAAGAGGAGGATGAGCACCGTGGCTGAGGACGCTACGGCCAGTAATCCAACGGGTATGCCGATTATCCTATCGACTGGCACCGATGCGAACATTATTCCCGGAAATGCGTTCAGGGTCCCGTGCATTACGGATGGGTGGATTATGCTGCCGCTCCTCATCTTCAGGATAATGAGGATGTAGCCCCAGATAATGCATAGGGCGGTGAATATTAGAAAACCGAGTACACGGTTTGTTGGGTAATTGTATCCGAGTAAAAATATGAGCGGCGCGTGCCAGAAAGACCACGTCAACCCTATTATAATCCCAGCTGTAACCCAGCTCACCTTGCGCAGAAGTTCTTCGAGCATTAATCCCCTCCACCCGATCTCCTCTCCAAATGCAAATATCGCGTTTAAGGTGGCGCCGCTTAGCATCGATAGGAGGACCATCAATATCAGGAGCGTCACCGGATCCATTGGGGCCACCCCTGCAGTAAGTTCTTGGAGTAAACTCGCGGGATTTTCGATCGGAAGCCCTAGCAGAAATGCGTAGAGCACACCGAATGCCGTTAGAAGCAGCGGCATGGAGATGGCGATCGCGAACCATAGAGGGAATTTTTTACCGACTTTAACCCCATAGGTTCGCAATTTCTCGAGAAGAGGAGATTTAGAGACGAGTAATGCCAGTAGGACTCCGAGAAAGGGTGTGAACATGCGGGCAACCATGGCGACTTGATATGCGAGTATCAGCTCCAATTTCACGGGGACGAGGAAGGAGAGTATGAATAGGTCGATGAGATACGCGCCTGAAAACGCCGTTACCAGGAAAATTGCTATTTTTAGAATGGGAGAATCCGCTTCCACCACGGCTTAGCTTATTTTCGCAGCCTCTTTTAAGATCTGCGCCATCGCCTCAGCCTTCAATAAGAGATCTCTGATCACGTCCTTAGACGGTATTCCAGCTTCTAAAGCCAAGGCCTTCGCCTCAGCGTAGCTCTTCAAGAGTATCGGGACCACGGTTTCCTTGGTGATGTATCCTATCTCTGTTGATAGGGCGAGGGCTTGGCCATGGGCCGCGGCCAAGTCTTCCTTAACCTTCTCCAAATCTATCTCAAGCTGCTCCCTAGTTAAGAGGACTCCATCTTCGAACGCCCTTTCTATCGAAACTCCCTTCAACACCGCCTTTATGTCAAGTCTCGCTAGGAGTGAGGCGAGCGCCGGCGAGATCTCATCTCCTTTCTTGGCCACCACCGTATCCTTAGCGATCCAGATCTGCCCTCCCTCAATCTTCGTCGGTATACCTAGTTTCCCGAACTCGCTCAGTATTGGGCCGGGTGGGAGACCGGTGTTCATCTCCGGGACGACGACGTCGAAATCAGCTTTCTCACCCGCCTTCGCGTGCATCGGTATCCTATTCTTATCTAAGATCAGCTTCAGCCTGAACGCGCTGATATTGGAGAATATGAAGCCAAGCGGTTCCTTAGCGTCCTCGACGAGTTTTATGAGATCCGGCTTGCCGGCTTTCTCCGCCGCTTTTTTGAAGAGATTGAGTTTTGCGATGCGTAGGATCGCGGTTCCCTTCAGGGTTTTCCGGACCTCGTGGATCAGGTTTGCCCTAAGTCCTGTGAGCTTGAAGACCGCGATAACTCTGTGGCCTGAGATGAGCTTGGATAGCTCCTCGACTTCCTCGAGCTTCCACTTGGGAATCCTCCGCTCCCTCTTAACGATCGTCTCCGCCGACAAGCCCTAACCCACCAAATTCTGAAAAAGCTTACATTTAAACCCCTTTTTCGGGAGATTACTCCGCGAATTCCACCCTAATGGGCTCCCCCATGGTCTTCTTGACGTAGATAGACTGCACGTTCCTGAACCTCTTCTCAAGTCTATCGACTATCTTAGAGATAACCGCGGCGGCGTTTTCAGCCAATTGTTTCGGATCCATGTCCTCTGTCCCTATTAGGCACATGGCCTGGGGATTCTTCCTCACGTTTGTGGCGACGCTCCTCTTCAAGCTCTTGGCGAACTCAGCCAAGTTAACTCCCTGAGGTATGGGCTGGGGCCTCTTCCCCCTCCCCCCCAAGGCGGCTCCAAGGGCTCTCGCGGCGAGCCCCATCAGAGTTGGATCCACTAGGAAGAATTCGTACTCGGATGCCAGCTTCTTAGCCAATCTCTTGTTTCCCGTCAACGCCTCGAGTTCGTCGCGCTCTATCACTCTGTCTACCTCGGGGATCTTCTTTGCCTCATTGGCGAGGGCTGGACCCGCTATTACGCAGATCTTACTCGGCTTGCCCCCACGGCCATGTGGGAGCTCTATGACCTCGTAGATCCTGTTTTCAGGCCTCTTGAGATCGACGTCTTTAATGTTTATAATCAGCTCTATCGACTGCTTGAAATTCCTCGATTTACCCGAGCTCTTCGCCCTCTCTATGGCCTCAGCCAAGTTCGCCTCAATCGCCTTGAGCATTTCCGCGTCGTCTCAGGCTCTTCGGATCTCCGATTTAAGTATTATTACTTTTCGGCCTCGGCGATCAAGTCATCGTATTTCCCTTCATCGACCTCTTTCGTGACCTCTTTCGCCAGCTTCCCCTCAACTGTGATTCCCATGCTCAGACAGGTTCCGAGGACCTGCTTGACCGCGGCCTTCAACGTTTTCGCCCGCATATCAGGCATCTTCAACTTCGCTATCTTAACCACCTGCTCCATGCTGAGATTTCCGACGAATTCCCGATTCGGCTGACCAGACCCCTTCTCTACTCCGGCCTCCTTGACTATCAGCGCCGCCGTCGTGGGGGTTCCAACCTTGATCCTGAAGCTCTTAGTATCCGTGTCCACGATGACCTCGACCGGAACCCTCATGCCCTTGAACTCGCTAGTCTGCTTATTGATCTCCTCGATTACTTGGAGGACGTTTAATCCGAGGGGGCCCAAGGCAGGGCCTATGGGGGGCCCGGCGGTGGCCTCTCCACCTGGAACCAAGAACTTGAGGGTTT
>CAZAVQ010000085.1:2582-3776 GCA_964488635.1 uncultured Nitrososphaeria archaeon | reverse complement strand
AAATGCATCGATCTCCATCTAAGACGCCTTGATGGATAAAGTGTATTGAGAAAATGGTTTTCCCGCATCCGGGCTCACCGGTAACTGCGACCAAGAATCCCTCCGGGATACCGCCTTCTAGTAACTCGTCTATTCCCTTTACCCCGGTCTTCAATCGCTCGACCTTGGAACCCAAGTTTCTTCCATCGATACTCCTCGAAGCGTGGAAATAAGAATTGATCGGCTGGGAGGATATATACTCGGGGATTACCGGGTTATGGACTCCTTTGGCCATGTTTTCGCCCCGATCTTAAAATTTAAATAAAAAGTTCGAAACAGTGAATTTTCGGGATCCTAAAATGGATGAAAGATCGCGACGTAGATTGTTAATACATCTCGTCGTGATCTTTGGCGTGTTAGGATTCCTCTCTATTGGAATAGCCCAGCAGGTGATAACCACCACAACAACAACCGTGATAACGCTTCCGGCAACCACTAAGGTAATAACGGTAACTAAGCCTGGAACCACCGCGGTCACGGAGATAGTGCACGGAGGATACAGGGTGGTTTACATAGAGATGCGGCCTAATCAGGAATGCGTCATAGTTGTGGAGGGAGAGCCGAGGTCGGTGATGACAATTCCCGGCGCAAGCTATCCTGGAACAACAGTGGTCTACACCATTCCGAAAACCGTTTATGAGACAACTATCACTAGGGTTGAGGGAGGGACAACTAGGACAACTACGGGATTCGAATTTGTAACGGTATCGATCGTCACGAAACTCGGGCCCGTGACGATGACCATGACCGTCCCCGCGCCGATATACGGCGAAATCAAAGAATATTGTAAGGTGATAACGGTAACCGTGATCAACCGCTTTGAAGCCCCTGAACCCATGACCATTAGGGTCGCTATCCCCGGATTCACCTTCAAGGGTACGGTCGTCACGATGCCGACGCTCTTTATCACCGGATCCGTAACGGCCACGAGAACGACCGTTATACCAGGAACAACGTACACGACCACGATTCAGAAAACGGGTACCACAGTTCTCACGACCATGACCGTCCCAGGGACGACCGTAGTTAAGACGGTTACCCTGCCTCCGAAGACCATAACGAAGACGATAACCTATAAGACGACCATATCAAAGACGCCTACCAAGCCCCCCAAGCCTAAGCCGACGAAGACCATCACCAGCGAGACCACGACGA
>CAZAVQ010000085.1:1040-2482 GCA_964488635.1 uncultured Nitrososphaeria archaeon | reverse complement strand
ACCAAGCCCCCCAAGCCTAAGCCGACGAAGACCATCACCAGCGAGACCACGACGACGGAAAAGGCCGCAGCCGGAATCCCGATGACTCTACTGATCATAATAGCAGCGGCCGTGGCCATAGTCATAGTGATAGCCGTCGTCCTCCTAACGAGGAGGCCCAGAACCGCGAGAGTATAGCTGCGGCTTAACAGCAACTTATCATATCTTTTTTCAACGGTAAGATTAATCTCGGATTTTTAATCACATATTTTGGGCTATGAAGAAAACGTTAGCGGTGATCATAGCCGTCTTGTTAATCGGATTACTCTTCGCCGCTCTATATCCCTCATTAATGCGGGGCGGCGAAAGTAGCACGACGACCTCGACTCCCACTAAATCGAAGAAGTCCCTACCGCCTAAGAAGACTGTGATCTCGACTGTTCACGTCACCACGTTGAGGACCTTTACTGAGAAAACAAAGACTGTTACAACGTCACCCAGGACAACTATTCAGAAGAAAGTTAGTCCAAAAACAAGTGAGAAAATACGGCTTTCCTTCCCATATATCTACGAGAAGCCGGCGAATTGGAATGGAAAATGTATAATCTTCGTACATGGCATGGGCAGGGATAAATCGGTTTGGAGACGGGACATGGATGAATTTAAGAAACACGGATACTGCGTGTTCGCGTTTGATCTACCGCATCACGGCGAGAGGGGGAGATATGAGCCGAAATACTTCTACGACGTCGTAAAGACGGGATCCGAGGAAATATTGTTGATTGAAAAATTCCTTAGAGAGGATGGGGCATTCGAAGTTTACCTGATCTCGAGGAGTCTTGGAAGCATAGTTGCCGGAGTGGCCTTGGGCGAGAGCGGTATCGAGAAGGCCGCGCTTCTACTGGCTTCAGCGAACCTCACCTACATTTTCTCCAACGTGGAGCCGAAGACGGAACAAGAAAGGGAGATGATCCAAGAACTCCTCAGCGATTTCAATAAGCTTAAGGAAATAGATCCGCTATATCATCTGCCGGAATACGATGGCATGATCCACTTCCACTGCGGAAAGAAAGACCCACTTCTCCCACCAAAGTCGTGCATAATGGCTTATGAAGCGGCTTCCTCAGCGACTGAGAGGAAGATCATCTGGCATGACTTAGGCCACGCAATGCCATTTGAGGAATATTTCAACGACGTCTTAGCGTTCTTCGAGGGGACCTCACGGGAAAGCGGGTTATTGGCTTTGGTCAACATCCCGGATGACTGTGGAGATGGGGTTTGCGGAGTTGGCGAGGATTGGAGGAGCTGTCCTTATGATTGCATCGGTAAGAGGCTGCTGGTTGCTTTTCAACTCCACATAGAAGAAAGCCCCGGAAAAGGTCCCTACTATAATGAGAGCCGGGAGATATTCATGAAATATGCTGACACCTTAGATAGACTCGCTGAGATCTTCGAGAAACATG
>CAZAVQ010000085.1:0-1030 GCA_964488635.1 uncultured Nitrososphaeria archaeon | reverse complement strand
ATGGGGCGAAACTCTCGATACAGACGGAGAAGCAGTTCGCCGACGCCGACGTGAAGTTCGGGCGCCTAATCCTCAGGGAGCTACTAGAACGAGGACATGGGATCGGGGTTCAAAGCCACATGGGACACCACATCTCTGAACTCGGGTTAGTGACGGATGAGCAGAAACTTGAGTATACCAGAGCCGTTAAGGAAGTCGTCGCTAAGGCCATAAGACGCGAGCCCACGAACATCGGAGGAGGATTCGAATTGGAAAACATAGGGCTACTAGGCGTATGCGATGGGTGTCTGGGATTCATCTCGATGACAGCTGTCGAGAAACCCTATTTTCTGAAAACTGGAAAGTCCCCGACCTGGCTTCACCCATGGATCCTTCCAAATGTCCAGATGATAAATCTCAAAACAGAGAAATGGTTAATACACGACGAATATGGGAGCCTCGTATATATTCCAGGGTGGTATAAATCAAAGAGCTTCGAGATAGACTGCCGCCATGATTCAAGATGCTTCGATGCGGCTACGGCCTCGCTTCAAGAAGCATTAAAGGACTTGGAGGAGGGGATGATAAACACTTGGTACGCTAGCTCCCATCTCTATCAATGTGGAGTTGATGAAGAGGCAGAGGAGGTGTTAAAGGCGTATGATGAATGGCTTGGAAAACTTGAGCCGCTCATGAAAAAAGAGGCCATAGTATTTCTCACCTTCGACGAGATCGCGGAGATTTATCTGAAATGGGAGAAGGCGCGGCAACGCTTAACCGGTCAAGCCCCTCCTTATTCGGGATCACTTAATCTCATCTCCGATTTTACGGCTTATTTGGACAAAATCTCCAACGAACGGTCAGAAATCCTCGGCCTCCGCTTAAGACCTATTATCCTAGTCCCTGCGCAGCGCATTAACCTCGACCGTTTTCTTAAGGAATTCCTTAATTATGCATTTGAGGGCGTAGCCTGCTACAAGTGGGAAACGTGAAATTGAGAATCAAGCTTGGACGAAAAATATCGCCGCAATTAGTTCTGATATTCTTAGTG
>CAZAVQ010000084.1:0-3810 GCA_964488635.1 uncultured Nitrososphaeria archaeon | reverse complement strand
GCCACATGAAGTACGGCTCCCTCGCCCCGAAGGGGTAGACGTCGCTTCCAATTGCGTAGAGATACGATAATGCTCCTAGGAATTCTCCGCCCATTCCGACGTATGCGACCTCGTATGCCAGCCAGTCGATGAATCCAAAGAGCAGGACTGCGCCGACGATGGCGATTATCTGGGATTTCTGAACCTCCTTGATCTCCCCCGCGAGATAAATGGAGAAGTTGAACCCTAGGAAGTTTATGTAAGTGTAGGTTAGGCCCAAGAGCGTGGCAGTCAGCAGGAAGGACGTGGGATAACCCGCCTCGGCCGCCTTTTCGATGATCGTTTCGTAGCTTACCCCGGTGGCGGCTGAGAAATTGGCCGCGAAGGTGTCTTTTCCGATGAGGAGCAGAGATCCCGTATAAATGGCTAGACCTATCAATACTAGGATGAAGAATGCCCATAGAACCCTAGATGTGGCCTTAGCCCCCCTCGAAATGATCACGGCGCAGATGATATAATAGATGACGGCGAACGCGAAGGCGAATTCGTTGGATGACACAGCGGCGGCGAGGTCTACTAAGCCATTTGCTTCCAGCACCGGCGCAAGGGTATATTGCGTGAACCAGGGGATGTAGGCTCCGGCAACGCTTAGGATCACCATGAAGAGGAAGAAGTTTACCGCGTAACCGACTGAGGGATGGAGGATCCTACTGACCCAGATATAGTCTCCTCCCGCCCTCGGCATCGCTATGGAGAACAAGGCGTAGAAGAGCCCTATCACTATGCTTATCGGTATCGCGAGCAAGGCCGTTGTAGGAAGGTGCGCGCCTGGATAAATTATCGAGGCCCAAACGCCGTAAACGAGGATCGCCATCGGCGCCATCACCATGATATTGAAGATCATCGCATCCCACGCCGAGATGTTGCGGACCAGTCCAGACGCCCTCCTTACATATACATCTCCACCCATTTTTCCACCTCGACGATTATTGCTAAAGATTTTTCATATGATATATAATATTTTTTATGGAGCACCGGGAAAAGCGTAACCATATAAAAAATAAATGTGGGGAATTTTTGGATTTCTGAAAAGATTAAGCCTACTTTCGGATGACGAAGTAGCAGAAGCCGTAGAGTGTGTTGGGACTGAGAGTCCAAGAGCCAACACAGGGAGAAATTCCGCTGGGCTCTGCCGTAGATACTGAGACCTCATATGTCCCGGGTTCGAGTAGGATCTCAACTGAAGGCCGAGAGGAGGTGGGGCAGACTATGGGGCCTACGAGGAAGTATTCTATACAGATCTCGCATTTATCGATGAATATTTCCCTCGATTCAGGGCCCTTCAGCAGTATTCTAAGCCTGTAGGGTGAATCATTGACTATCGTAACCTTCGCCTTCCCGCCCAAGTTCTCATGCCCCAGCTTACCAGGAGGCGGGAGAGTCTCCACGGAGCTTTTTGTGGCCCTGAACGTGCTCGCTCCACCGCTAGCAACCGTGATCGTTGTCCTCGTGGTTACTATTTTTGTGGCCGTTAGATAGATAGGGTGCTCTATCGTCGTCGTGAAACTATGTGTCACGGTTTTCCACGCGGTCTCCGTAACGGTCATCAAAACAGGCTCTCTAACCGTTTCGGTCAACACCTTAAAAGGGCTCAAGGAAAATCCTATGCCGACCCCGAGGAACAATATTATTAAGATTAGAATGGCCGAGATATTTTTCCCGAAGAACTCCATAAAATGAGCTCCTCGTGTATTTTGTCAGGATAATGTTTTATAAGGTTTACCTTTTTAAAAGACAGAGAAGGACCAGATCTACACTTTTCTCAGATGAGAAACCATCAAGATAAGACCTACCAACATGAGCAAGGCAGCTGCCACGGAGCTCAGCATTAGGAGGGGTTGCATGAACCAGAATACGGGGCCAACATAGGGACCGGGCAAGATCGCCCCTATTAAGAATAAGATGAAGCCTGCAACGAGGGGGCCGTGTTCTGAAATTTTAAACGAGGCGGCGAGCGGCTTATTCTCACCTGATCTCGGTAACAAAAAGACGGCGGCGAGGTATAGGACTACCATAGCGACCGGAGACAGTATGAACAGGATTACGGCGACGAGCCTGAGGAGATTTGCATCGATACCTAGGTATTCACCTAATCCCCCAAGCACCCCGGACAAAATCCTATTCTTAATGGATCTCTCAAGCCTCTTAGAAGACATCCGAAACCACGTCCATGTGCAATTCTATACATTTCCAAGTCTAATTTAAGCATCGTGGTTAAACCCCTAGGAAACTCAACAAATAAATCACCGACTTGGAATGAACTTAAGTTAATATTTTCATTGGTGCACATATTTTTCTGACGCGTGCATACCAGAGACATCATCGAGGGAGTTAGGAGGGTTTTCGAAAAGGCGGAAGAATTCAACTACAGATCGTTAATCTATTTAACGACACCCAGCCTCGGATCCGGAATCTTGTCTGAGATCCTGAGGCTTCTTCAGCATCGGAAAAAGGATCCTTCAATTTTATTTGTTTATCGTGAGCGGGAAGATGAAACAGTGGAACGGATTTTAGGGGAAATCATGGAGACATCTATCGAGGTTAATGAACTTAGATATGACGATGCTGAGAAAGTTCTGGGGACTACTTGGGACGCCGTGATAATGGACGCGAACAACCAGCTGAGACCCAATGATCTGGGATTACTCGTTGAACTCGTGAGAGGCGGCGGTTTCGTCATATTGATCGGGCCATCCGTAGACGAGGTAGATTCCTGGCTTACTGATTTTCATAGGAAATCCGTCACCCCACCCTTCGAACTCGATAAACTAGCCAAGAGATTTGAACGGAGAATGTTCTCCAAGACCCTCGGAAGAACAGGAACCATATACATAGATCAAAGTCGTCAAGAAATGATTTTAGGGGGTGACCCAACTCCACCTCCAAAGAAGGAGTTGCGGGAAAGCCCCGGAGAAATCTTTCCCAAGGAAATCTACGAGCTCTGCCTTACAAATGAACAGATCCTAGTTCTCAAAACGCTTGAAGAAATGCTGAAAAAGCGGAGATGGTCGCTGGCGCTCAGGGCGAATAGAGGAAGGGGGAAGTCGGCGGTACTCGGCCTAGCCACCGCATCCCTTATCGCCTCCAAGAAGATCAGAAGGAAAAACAGAGAAATCCTCGTAACGGCGCCGGAGCCTGAAAATGTTCAAACACTCTTCGAATTCGCCATTAAAGGGCTTAATGCCGTCGGAATTGAGGCTGAGCTCGTTGAGAGGAATGGAGTTCCAGTGGAACTTAGAGCGAGATTTGTTAGGGTGTTTTATCGAAAACCACTTCCATCGATAAATACTAAAGCCGATATAATATTGGTTGACGAAGCCGCGGGAATCCCGGTCCCGATTCTAATAGGATTAAAGAAGAGGTTCTGGAGGGCGATCTACTCCTCAACGATACACGGATATGAGGGCGCTGGGAGGGGGTTCCTCGTCAGATTTTTAGGGAGATTGAGAAGAGAGCTGAGACAGGATTTAGTAGAGCTGGAGATGAGGGAGCCTATACGCTACGCCATCGGCGACCCTGTCGAATCCTGGCTCTATGATGTGCTTCTACTTGATTCGGAGCCCGCGCAACTTGATGGACAACCCCTTGATCTGAGTCCGGAGGATTGCAGATATGTTGAACTCGATCGAGATTTCCTCTTTACATCTGGAGAAGAACTCCTTAGACAGCTGGTGGGTCTGTACGTTCTCACCCATTATCGTAATAGGCCGAATGACATAGCGCTTCTTGCTAACGCCCCTCATCACTCGGTTAGAGCCCTACTGGATCCTA
>CAZAVQ010000083.1:0-3826 GCA_964488635.1 uncultured Nitrososphaeria archaeon | reverse complement strand
ACAAGCTCTTCATCAACCCAATCCGGAACCTCAACCCAAACCCTCTTCATCGCCCTAACAACCATAATTTGACAAAGACCTATTTAAGATAATTTCCAAAAGAGCCATTAGAAATAATCAGGCTAGATGCCGTAAAATAGCCTCTCAGCCGGGAGTGGCCGACCTAGATCTCCGCGAGGTTAATAACAATTTCTAATACAATATACTCTCCTAACTCGGTTAATGAGCTGATGCTCAAGTATCAAACAAACACCGCCATGATCAGCGCAAGCGTATCCGACCACCCCGGTCCCAATACGCATAAAACGTATTAATGTCTTGAGCGCTGACCCCCATAAAGTACAATTATGATCCGGGGATATCGATTGACGGATGGATCAAAATTTATAATAGCTTTTCGTGGTAAATTTTTGATATCAGGTTTTGTAGCCCGATTTGAGGATGTTCTTCGCCGCGATTTCCGCTGCCTTCGCCATCACCTCTGCACATCTATTCCATGATCCTGATTCGATGAATTCCCTGATGTCTTGTGGGTCCCTTAGGTTGTAAACTTTTCCGAATAGTTTCTTGTGGATCTCCCTGCAGATGGTGGTTCCAAATTCCCGGTTAAAGTCATCATATATTTTGCAGGCGACCTCCATAGCTTTTGCGTAATCTCTTGAGAGATCGGTTCGCTCTAATCTCCTGCGGCCGAAAATCACGCCGACGCATAGTAGAGCCCCTAAGAGGGCTCCACATACTTCTCCGGATCTCGCAACGCCTCCCGCGAGCGGAGACGCCGCCTTGAATACCTCGATATCTGTTAGCCCTAATGTGTCTTGGAGGGCCTTTAGGGTTATTTGGGCGCATCCGTGGAATTCTTCGCCGAGGACCTTGGCCAATTCGGAAGCCCGTTTTGGAAGATCTTCTTCGACCTCCATGTCTCTGAAAAATTGCTAAAGGGGTTTTATAGGTTTACATATCCTTGGGTTTGGTATCTGAATCTATCGACCTCGAGGTCGCCGCTGAAGAGCTTCATCAACAGGTAGAGATACCTCGTCGTATAGAATTTCTCTTGAATAGGCTTGTCTCTCCCCAGATCCCCTCTGGGTCTAGTCTCCACCTCAATTATCTTCTTCTCGCAGAGGAGCTCCTCCGCTTTAGACAACGCGTCTTGAAGTTCCCCTATCTGATCGAGGTCTAGATTTCTGATACTCCATATGCCCATGAGGACGTCTTTTAAGTCACTTTCCCAAGCCGATCCATAGAGTAGTAAGAGAGATTTTAATAGGTCGGCAGCCGCCTTGCTGACGATATCCCGATCCTGTTCCCCGATTATTTCCAAAATAGCCTTCTCGACGTCTTGGGACAGCCTCATTCACCCGTGATTAAGTCATCCGCAGCATTTTTCAACTTTTACATTAGGGCCACGGCTCCGGCTCAGATTAAATAAAGATTTAGGTTTTAGGGGCTTTGCCCGGGGCTAGGATATTTAAGTTCTCCCCTACGTTTCACTCTTAGAGCTAAGGGAGAGGCGTGTGGAGATGCTCCAAGAGAAGTCCGCAGGCGCAGTCCTATTTTACATGAATAAGACGATTGAGTACCTGCTCCTCCATTACGAGGCCGGCCACTGGGATTTCCCAAAGGGCGCGATCGAGGCCGGGGAATCGGAGGTAGATACCGTGAAGAGGGAGGTGTGGGAAGAGACGGGGATAAAGGATATAGAGATCATACCTGGATTCAGGAAGACGATACATTATTTTTACCGAAAGTCAAGGCACCTCGTCAGGAAAACGGTGGTCTTCTATCTGGCGAGGGCGCCCACGCAGGAGGTGACTTTATCCTATGAACACGTTGGTTACGTCTGGTTGAATTATGAGAACGCGATGAGGCGGCTGACATTCAAGACCGCCAGGGACACGCTTAGAGAAGCCCACGAATTCTTAATAAAAAACTATATCCCAGTCCATCAGACAAGGCTTCAAGACCACGTGGTGAATAAAAAATGAACAAACGAACTCCAATAGCCTTAACAGCATTAATCATAGCATCTCTCATGATTCTCTCCCACGCCTCAGCCCAAGCAGAGCAAACCCTAATAGTCAAAGTCGTTAACCCCCTTGGAGAAGAACTCAAGGGAATGGAGGTACTGCTTGTTAGAGGGACTGAAACCCGCAGGTTCATGACGAATGCGTCGGGATACGCGGAATTCAAGCATATCGCCCCGGGAGATTATGTGGTAAAAGTTGTGTTGAAGAACATAACCTTGGCGGAGGAAAAAGTTAAGGTCCCGGAGCAACTCGAGATGACCTTAACGGCTAAAATAGCATCGATGAGATTGAAGCTAACTAACTTAGATGGAAATCCCGTGGAGGGACTTCTTGTAAATCTAAGCAATGGTAATGGCCTCGTCTTCACGGCGAAATCCGACAAGGAGGGCGTGGTCTCATTTAATCAAGTACCATATAGTGAGTTAGAGGGTGTCGGCGAATACAGCCTAACGGTTAACCTAGAGAAGCTGGTGATTCATGAAGAGGGCTTCGAGGTCGCTGCCCCTGAAATTTCGAAGAACATTTCCCTACCGCTGCTCAACGTAAAAATCACAATAACAGATCTTGAAGGTGATCCCGTTCCAAAGGTTTCGCTGACGCTCAGTTCGCCGGGATATTCGACGCATACATCCTCGGCTAATGGAACGATCATCATATCTAACTTACCTTCTTCGGGGATCGAGAGGGTCGGCGCATATGAACTGAACGTGACGATGAGGACGAAAGTCGGAGACATACCAATTTACGCTGAAGAACGGGAGTTTACTTCAAGTGAATCTATAGATTTGGTCGCAGACTTGGCGAAGCTAACGGTTAAAGTGGTAGATGACGTAGGAAACCCGATGAGCTCCGTTAAAGTAGTTTTAAGCAATAATCTCGCCGAGGAATTCGCTGCGGCCGAGACCGATAAGGACGGGGTAGCCGAATTCAAATACGTCCCTCTGAGTTCAGGGGAAATACCAGCCGGAAAATATTTGATAAAAGCCCTTAGAGGAGGCGTGGCGATAGGAGAAAAAGAGTTTGAGGTTTCGAAGCCTCGAGACACCGCGGAATTAGTGGCCGAGAGGAAGAGCATCACCATAAGGCTTACCGATTTCAGAGGTGAGCCTTTAACGGGCTACACCGTGAAAATCGTAGACGAACTCACAGAGAGGGAATTCGAGTCCATAACTGATTCAGCTGGCAAGGCTTCTTTCAAGCTCTTCTTCGGATCCTATGATCTAAGAATCCTCAAAGAGGGAAGAGAAATCTATTCGAAACCGATCAGCATTCAAGAAGATTTCCTAGAGTTGAATCTAAAGGACGTCAACTTCCCACTAAAGATAATAGTCAAGGACGCGTTAGGAAATCCCCTGAAGTCCGCGATAATAAAGATCAGCACGAAGACCGGTATCTTAAGAGAAGTCGAGGCAAACGGGGAACCCATCGAGGTCACGTTACCATATCCCGCTTACCTAAGCTGCGACATCTACACCCCGGAGGGAAAGCTCCTCCAACGAAACACCTTCTTCGCCGATAACCCTGGAAGCATGGAGATCGTCTTGAGAGACTATATCGAATTTAATGGCTTCTTGAGCTTAGAGAATATAGCCCTAGCGATAGCCGCCACCATCGCAGCCATAAGTGTCGCCTCCTTCTCCGCGGTAATCTATAGGCGGATGAGAACAAAAGGCTAATAACTCAGCTACTGATATTAGTATTGAGCATCATTGGCGCAGCGTGGTGCGGGTTCCGAAGAAAAGCCTCCGTGGACGCTGAGCAGAAACCCCACCGAGATATGTAATCCGCAATGTAGA
>CAZAVQ010000082.1:0-3969 GCA_964488635.1 uncultured Nitrososphaeria archaeon | reverse complement strand
AAAGACGGCGAACCCCGCGGAGGCCAAGATTATCGCTATCCCGATGGTTACTGCCAGCCTCATAGCCTTGAAACTTATTCGTATTCGGTCAAATAAATGCTATCTTTAAGGCTGAGAACTGAGTTGTTATTTTTTGGTTGTTGAGAATTGAGCGGGCGGGAGGAACTCTATAAACTACGCGGAAAAACCCTGCAGACATATCTGTATATGATCAGGAGGCGTGATGCCGTTGGGGTTAGGGAGCTTCAGAGAGCGCTCGGATTCTCGAGCCCAAGCGTCGCCCACCACCACTTAGAGAAACTCCGGGAAATGGGTTTGGTTTCAAAGGATGAGTCGGGGCGATATAGGGTCTTGGAGAAGGTGGATGTCGGGGTGTTAAAGATGTTCACCGTGATTGGGGGTAGGCTCATCCCCCGATTCGTGTTCTACGCGGTATTCTTCACGAGCTTTCTCATACTGTATATCTGGCAGAATTTCCCAAACCTCGACCTTAACGCGTTAGCGATGGGGGGCTTTGCCTCAGCATTCCTCTGGTACGAGGCGATCAGGCTTTGGAAACACAAGCTCTGGTGAGTGTTCTAATCTGTAGTTTTATTGGAGAGAATGGGGGAGAAAAACCGTGGAAAAAGGGCTCATCCCGTGGATCGTCGCGGCCATAATCCTAGCGCTAGCCGTAAACCTGGCGATAAATGCCTTCACACCCCCTAGGGAGACGATCTTAAAAGCGGCGATAAAAGCCTACGAGGCCCCTAATAAAACCACGACCACATTAAAAGTCACCACCGTCACGCCCTCCGCCACGGCCTCGGCGCCGACCCAGACCAAGACCACGAAAATAACCACTCCCGCGCCTGAACTCGCCTTTAAAACTCCCGAAACCGCGGGCGTGAAACGAGGCGGCGATTGGGGAAAAATTCTGTCAACGATCGCGAATATCGCCATGTCAATGACTTTAGCCGCCGTCGCTTTTCTAATCTTTAGACCGAGAGGAATATAAAGAGATAAGAATAAGCATTTTCAAGGATGGTTTGACCGTGAGCCTGAAGGAAAAGCTACGGGTCCGCGAATTAATCGGGCTTCTGTCAAGAATAGATGTCAAATGGTTTAAGCTCGCTAGGGGATTCGCCATCTTCATAATAGCCGTACTCTTCCTCACCTACACCACAATCTACGTCATCGAAAACAAAATAGACATACATTTCATGCTCAAGGGATTCGAGGGAATTCCACCCGAGATTCCCACTTTTGACATGATCTTGTTTTCTAGGGCTCTTCAAGCCTTCTTAGTGTTATTTATAATAGGTATGGTGGCATCCATAATGGCGTTTTTACGGGGATTCGAGTGGAAGTTCATATCCCTCCTAACGCTCATCCTCCATTCCTTCATAATAGTGATCATATTCACGTCGCTCCAAATACCATTCATGATAGGCGTCCCAAAAGCCTCCTTCGCCATAGTCGATGCCAGCATGCAGAACGTGACCTTCTATAACGCCTCCATGACTGGAATAACCCCTGAGGGCCAGGTGACGATAGCATCCGACATAATCGAGGTGGGATACGTTAAGGCGTTCAGAATGTATCCAAATATGACTATTCCCAACTGGTATCTCTTAAATAGGGAGAGCCTGAATGAAGCCCTCAGAAACACCGTAACCTACATGAATATGAGCGACGTCAAGTGGGTTTATAAAGAATCGGAGATGCACCTCGATAAACTCGACCTCTCAACGGGTAACTGGAGCAAGCTCGAATACAGCGTACTCGTGTCTAGATCATCGATCAGACTAACGCCGACGATAGCTTTTGAGGAGTACATGTTAAGTATTTTCTCTCTGCTCTCGACGATAGGAATGACCATATACAACACCATCGGGTTTAAACGGTTATATGAAACCTCCACCAAATACGCCATCATAACCGGGGTAATAATCTTCGCGATCCTCTTCTTATTCGGCATCTCGTAACGGGTTAATATCGGACGATGCTGCCGGTCGCTGTGACCTCGCCTAAGAAGATTCTAGTGCTAGAGATGGGTTTCCCGTCCTCAGCTATCACAAGCGGGCAGACTATTATCTCTAGAGGCTTCATCCCCTTTTTCCGACGGATCCTATTTATCTCAAGTCCCCTGAAGTGGGTATATGGGCTCGTCACTAATGCCTCGATCTCCGGCTTCTTAATAGTCACGCCATAGGGATCATCGAGGGGCACTATGACGCATCTATCCGCCCACCCCCTCTCAATTAATTCTTCTCTAAGCTTCTGGACGCGCATTTCATAAGGCGGAATCTCATAGCGCTTCCCCAAACTCTTGGCCAGCTTATCCGTGGTAACGCCTATGATTACCTTTTCTCCGCTTCTGACCCCCATTAATAGGAGCATTAAGTGTCCGTAATGTAATTTGCTGAAGGTTCCTCCCAAAGCCACCAGTTTATATTTTGGTTTGGGAAGCTCCTTCGACAGCTCCTCTTCTACCTCTTCACAGGAAATCCTCAGCTCATCTAGAATTACCATGGCTTCTCCGACGGGTATGGACATCAACTCAGAGAGCTCTCGAGCGGTTATATCGGGTTTATTGATGAGTACCTTGTCCCTCACGTTTCTCTTATGTTTCTCATATTCCGGGAGCTTTTTAACAACCTCCACGAGGATATCCCAAAGTGGATCCATTCTGTAATCTTTCATCTCGAGCACCTTCCTAAGCCGTCACGCCAGCGTCCCTAAAAGGATACTCATGAAGTAATTAGCATTTTCCTATGCACACTCTTCGGCATTTAAGATTAATATTATCCATGAAATCTTGGATCGGGTGTGGAGGACTTGAGCTGGAGAGCCGTGGTCGAGAAGAGGATCGCCGAACTGGAGGAAGACTTGAAATTCTGCGAAAATATGCTCAATAAAGAGGCGAGGGTCGAACTCGCTAGGAGAATTCTCGAAGACCTCATGAAAGATGTGAGGAAGATACCGGCCCGCGATCTCCCGAAACCGCTTAGAACGAGGATCGAGGATATTCAGATGAGGATTCGGATACTCTATCATAGAGCAAACGCCCTACTCTCACTGCAAGAGGAATGAGTGGCTGAAGCCCGGAACAATATTCTAGAAGCCTATTTCCCGGAAAAGTTTAGAGGGGACTTTAATGACGGGCCCGGCGGGATTTGAACCCGCGACCTCCAGCTCTCCCCGAAAAACTCCGGAGGCTGGCGCCATATCCATGCTAGGCCACGGGCCCAAGGTCTATATCTCCTTAAGCTGGGTTTATAGGTTATTGTTTGCTTAAATATGGCTGACCGCTAAGGTGGACTAGCTATGAAACTGAGATCCGCCGTAGCCTACGAGGAGAAGTGGGCTGCGAAGTGGGCCGAGGCCAGGATCTTCGAAGCAGATCCGAAACCAGAGACGCCTAAGATCTTCCTCTGCGTCCCATATTCTTATCAGAACGCCCCACTCCACGTGGGGCACGGATTCACCTACACACGGGGAGACGCCTACGCGAGATTTAAACGGATGCAGGGCTACAACGTGCTCTTCCCATGGGCCTGGCACTGGACAGGAGAGGCGGTAGCCGGGACCTGTGAGAGATTGAAGAGGGGTGATCAATCGGTTAGAAAAATGCTCGTTGAAATCGACGGAGTCCCAGAAGAGCTGCTGGATAAATTCACAGACCCGGCGTTTGTGACCAGATACTACACGGAGGAAAATCGTGAGACGGTTAAGGCCATGGGTCTCTCAATAGACTGGAGGAGAGAATTCCACACAACGGACCTACACCCCTATTATAGTAAATTCATCGAGTGGCAATACATCACCCTCAAGAATAAGGGATACATCACAAAGGGGAGACACCCCGTGGTTTGGTGTCCGCGATGTAAAAGCCCAACCGGAGACCATGACAGATTAGCAGGGGAAGGAGTCTCTCCGGAAGAATATACGCTCGTGTATTTCAAGTTCGAGGACGCATATCTCGCA
>CAZAVQ010000081.1:0-4009 GCA_964488635.1 uncultured Nitrososphaeria archaeon | reverse complement strand
TAGATAGTCGAGGAAGAGGCTTAGGAAGCGGGTTTTCCCTGATCCGACCTCCCCGACTATCAGGGTTCTGCGGCCGAGGAGCTCCTCAAAATCGACTTCTAATCCGGTGCTCATCTCTATACTCTAATGTTTTTCTGCCTAACGTTTATTAAAAAATGGGTTCAGCGAGAGTTGATGCTCCTATCGAAGAAGATCTCGCTGGTAACTGTGTTCACAGCCCTCGGAGTCGCCATCGCCCCGGTGGCCTGGTTCCCATTCATATCGACCAAGGCGTATCCAGGCCAGCACCTCATAAACGCGTTGGCGGGGGTCATGCTGGGTCCATGGTGGGCGATGGTCACGGCGATCCTGATAGGTATGATCAGGAATTTCTTGGGTATAGGGACGATCTACGCGTTTCCCGGAGGATTGCCGGGAGCCATAGTCGTAGGACTAGCTTACATCCTGACCTCTAGACTCAAGCACAGATTGCTGAGATACTCCGCGGCGCTACTCGAACCAATAGGAACCGTTATCATAGGGGGAACGCTCTCACTCTTCCTCGTCGCACCCGCCGTCGGAGACCTGAGGCTCCTCGGAGCAATAGAGCAATATGGGGTGTATCAATTCCTCCCGATATTTTGGGGAGGATGGGCGCTGAGCTCCGTTCCAGGTTCCATCCTCGGATACATAATCTTGTTAGTCCTCGATAAAACCGGGATACTGCGGCAGATTAGTGCTTATAGGGTTTCTCCTCGGGCCACACAAAGAGGTCGCTTGTGACGAAGTTCGCGAGCGTCCCGAAGCCTATCGCGAAGATATAGGATATGAATGTCTGGAATCCCAAGAGGTCGGCGAGCAGGTAGAGCACCCCAACGGTGACGAGCATTCCCAAGATTCTAGATCCGTGGAAGTTGACCAGCCTCATTGAGAGCTTCATCTGCCCTCCCCTTCCCCTGAACGTCCAGAGATGGTTGAGTGTGAAGTTGTTGAGTATCGCGATCTCGGTGGCGATTACGCTCGCGAGTAGGTGATTTACCCCGAGGATTGAGACTAATGCCCAGAATGCCGCGAAGTTCACGATTATGCCGCTTCCTCCAACCACTCCGAACTTCAGAAAGGTGACTGAGAAGATCTTCTTCTTCACCCATGAGACTACCTTGGAGAAAAACTCCATGCCTCTCACTTTCCCCGGAGATATAGCTGCTTTAGTTTGGCTAGATTCGTCGCAAAATTCCCCCTAGAATCAACGGGAGTCTCGAGGATTAAGGGCAAGGGCCTGATCGCCGGGTGGTGGAGAAACTCGAAGAACCCCTTTTCCCCTATTTTTCCCATTCCTATGTGCTCATGTCTGTCTATCCCGCTTCCGAGATCGCCCTTTGAGTCGTTTACGTGGACCACCTTCAGCCTCTTCAAGCCTATTATCGCGTCGAAGTCTTCGAGCGTCGTCTCTATCGCCTCCCGGGTTCTGAGATCGTATCCGGCTGCGAAGGCGTGGCACGTATCAAAGCAGACGCCGACCCGCTCCTCATCTTCGATTAGATCCAGGATCCTGCGTATGTCCTCAAACCTCGATCCGACGCTATTCTTCTGCCCCGCCATGTTTTCGAGCAACAGTATCACGTCGTTATCCACCTTCGAGAGCGCGGTGTTAACTGCCTTCGCGACCTGGTTTATCCCCGCGGCCAGCCCCTTTCCCAAATGACTTCCGACGTGAACGACTAAGTATTGAAGCCCGAGTTTACCCGTTCTATTAAGCTCCTGAATCAGGGACCTAACCGATCTCTGATGACCCTTCTTGTCAGGAGACGCTATATTTGGAAGATAGGGCATATGGGCGACAGCGATCCTAAACCCCGCCTCCTCAAACTTCTTCTTAAACTCCTCGGCCTCCTTCTTCTTCAACGGCTTCGCCGTCCATCCCCTCGGATTCCTCGTGAATATCTGAAAGGTCGTGCAGCCGAGCTCCCTCGCGCGGTCAACCGCCTTATCTATCGACCCCGAGATCGAGACATGGGCTCCCAGAAGCATCTACAAAAACTCCACCAATCCAAGCTTAAATCTTTGCGGAGAAGAATTATCCACCGGATAAGCATCCACGATCCTCTGAAGCCCGCCTAAATTCGGCCGCCTTCTGCTGCTTTAAACCCGCTAAAACCCTCCGCGCCTCTGCAGCATCCTCACCTGAGAATAGAATGGTTTTAGAATTAAGTTGCCAAGAATGACCGCAGCTAAAGCACCTAACAGCCTTAGACGCCGTGGTGAGCTGCATGAAGCCGCAACGCGGGCACTTTACGACTTTATAGATCATTCTCACTTCGACCCAAATGGGCGCCAACACAGCATATTAACTCTTCCCCGAAAACCGTGAAAAACCGAATTTGAATAAAGCTCCTGAAAGCGAAGAGGGTAGTTGCCGCAAAATACAAAAATCACGCAGCCGAACCATCGTCTGAAGCCCGGTCGTCTAGCGGCCAATCCAGCTGGTCAGATCAAGGGGTCATGGATCCCGGGCTTTGGATCATGGCCGCAAAAGGGTGAGAAGAAACCCGGGGACCTGGGTTCGAATCCCAGCCGGGCTACCACTTTTCTCATTTTTTAAATCGACTTTAGGCGGATCTAGCTAAAGATGCGTCGGCATTCGTGAGAGTTTGGGAATAAAGATTAATAACATTGTCATACCTTAGATCAGTTACCCGCTTGTGAGGTTTGCGTGATGGGTGGACTAGATGAGGCGGAGAAGGAGGTTGTTAAAGGTATTATTCGGAAGCTGCACGAGGGGGTGGATGCCGAGCAATTAAAGGAGGAGTTTGCGGAGGTTTTGAAGAGGATCACGCCCTTAGAACTATCCCTGATTGAGCAGGAGCTCATAAGAGAGGGGTTGTCCCTGGAGGATGTCAGGAAATTATGCGATCTCCATATCGCCCTCTTCAAGGAGACGTTGGAAAAACAGGAGCTATCTACTCCTGCAGGCCATCCACTCACGATCTTAATCGAGGAACATAAAAGGATACTCGGTATCGCGGAAAAGCTGAATGAGGTATTAAGCGGATTGGGCGGGGCCGGGACTCTGGCCGAGGAAGAGGTCAAAATACTCGAGGAGCTAAGCGGAGAGCTAAGGGAATCGGAGAAGCATTATCTCCGCGAGGAATACGCGCTTTTCCCCGTATTGGAGAGACATGGCGTAACCGAGCCGTCGGCGATCATGTGGAGCGAGCACGAACAGATAAGGCAGCGGAAGAAGAGCATTCGACGGCTAATAGACCGGGTTGACTCCATGGATCCGGGGGAATTCAAGAGGAGGCTGAATAGGGATGTGATCGAGTTGAGAAGGCTTCTCTCAGGGCATTTCTTCAAAGAAAATAACATATTGTTTCCGACGGCGCTGCAGCTCATAACCGAGGAAGAGTGGGGTGATATAAGGGACGTTTTCGACGAAATCGGGTACTGCTGCTTCACCCCTCCCGAGAGTACGGCCCCCATAAGCCTTAAGAGAAAAACCGTCGAGAAAACGCCTCAAGGGGAGGTAATATCCCTGGATACGGGCGCCCTGACCGTCGAGGAACTTCAAGCGCTCTTGAATACGTTGCCTGTGGAATTGACTTTCATCGATAAGAATGATGAAGTCAGGTTCTTCAATAAGCCAAAGGATAGAGTATTCCTCAGGACGAAGACCATCATCGGGAGAAAGGTTGAACGCTGCCATCCGAGGAAAAGCGTCCACATCGTGAATAAGATCTTAGAAGCGTTCAAGAGGGGGGAGAAGGATCTAGCCGAGTTTTGGATACGGCTCGGCCCCCGGCTCCTATATATAAGATATTTCGCCGTAAGAGATGAGAAAGGCGAGTATCTCGGGACGCTTGAGGTCACCCAAGACGTGACCGGGATCAGGGAACTCGAGGGAGAAAAGAGACTTCCGGACTGGGAAAAATAGATGGTGAATTACCCCTGCGTGGATAGGACTACCGGTTCTTTTCCGAGGTATTCTGCTGCCGTTAGGATAATCTTTCCTTCTCGTTTTGCGGTTTCA
>CAZAVQ010000080.1:0-4150 GCA_964488635.1 uncultured Nitrososphaeria archaeon | reverse complement strand
GATTTGAGACCCTGAACATTATCCAGAAAGCCGTGGAACGCATAGAGTCGAGCGAGGTCGTCGGCAGCGCGATACCCGAGTGTCAATCAAATCTAGTCATGGCATGCAGATACGCCAAAGATCTAGATGACGTGGCGGCGATCCCGGGGAGGATCGTGCGTTTATGGAATAGGGCTAAGCCGTCTGCTGCACCGTGGTTTGGCGCATCCAGACATGTTGGAAAAGCCGTTCTCACGGTTATGAAATTCGATCACAGGATTAGGTCTGCCATGAATATTCGATTTGAAGAACGCTTTCTCAAGGCGGCTGAGGAGCTGGGGTGGAGGATAAGCTTCTATGATCGAAGGGAAGAACCAGATGAAATTAAGAAGCTGGAGGGAATGTCTATCCCATGGGGGGTTGAGGCGGCGGTTAAGAGGGCTGGAGGAAAGGTCCCGGACTTGATTTATCATCGAGGCGACTGGGGGAAGGAGCCGATGATCATAGTCTTCGGGAGAGATGCCCTCGAGGTCGTCGAGAAAGTTGAAAGCCTGATCAAGAAGGCAACCGAGCTGGGGTATAGCACATGAGAGCACCCTCTCGCAGGGAGCGATCAACTTGATAGAAAAATATGCGATCAAAGTTCCTAGGAAACACGCTGAAAGCTTGAGAAGAAAGCTATTGTCAATGGGCGTCCTAGATACTGGATACAAACCGATACAACGCGGTGAGTGGGTCTACTTCCCGGTGAAAAGTATCGGTGAGGGACTAAACGAGTTAGCCTCCAGGTACAGAGCTGAGATCGAGAAGGTTCCGTTCGAGCCAAAGATGACTAAACCGCGTTCTCTTAGAGATGCATTAAAAGATAAGATCCCCAGGGATCTACTCGATCTAATTCCATCATCATATGACTTGATCGGAGACATCATCCTCCTCGATCTTCCCTCGGAACTAAAAGGGTACTCTAGGATTATAGGAGAGGCTTTAATCAGCCTTCACCCACGGGTCAAAAGCGTCTTGGCTAAGGGTGAGACGGTCGGCACCTATAGGGTGAGGAAAATCGAGGTGATCGCCGGTTCTCAGAACACCGAGACAATTCACCGCGAACACGGATGCATTTACAAACTAGATTTGAGAAAGGTCTTCTTCAATCCGAGACTTTCAGGCGAGAGGCTCAGGGTCGCCGAGGGCGTTAAGCCGGGTGAGGAGGTTCTCGACATGTTTGCCGGAGTAGGGCCGTTTTCGATCCTAGTAGCGAGAAAGTGTCCCTCCTGTAGAATAACTGCGGTCGAACTTAACCCGGATGCATATCGTTACCTCGTTGAGAACATTCGGCTTAACAAAGTTGAGAAGCGGGTAACGGCCATCCATGGGGATGCACGGGAAGTATTAAGATCAAAGAAACACGCATTCGACAGGGTGATAATGGATCTTCCCCATAGCTCGATGAAGTTCCTCGATCTCGGTTTGGAAGTCTGCAAAGACGGGGGAATAATACACCTCTATGTCGCTGACAGGTCCATTCAAGATGTCTCAAAAGAAACTATGAGAAGGGCCGCGGAATTCGGCCACGAAGTCGTGGTAGAATTTTCTCGGGAGGTGTTAGAGATAGCTCCGAGGAGGTATACGATAGTCCTCGATTTGAGGAAAAGGCGTTAACGTGAACTTTAACCTTTATACATCTCTTCGTGGACCTGTTGGGTGGAGATGGGGGTTAAGATTCGGGAGATAATCCCGGAATCCGCTGTGCAGAAGATCACCCTCGAATCACTTAGCGGGAAATCTGTCGCCCTAGATGCCTTCAACATACTCTATCAGTTCATCACCATAATTCGTGGAGCGGATGGGAAACCTCTGATGGATAGGCGTGGGAGGATCACGAGCCACCTGAGCGGCCTCTTCTTCAGGACCATAAACCTGCTAAAGGTCGGGATCAAACCCATCTTCGTATACGACGGCAGGCCCCCTGAATTGAAGAGGGAAACGGTCGAAGAGAGGGAGGAGAGAAGGGCGGAGGCCGCCAAGCTCTACCAACGGGCGCTCGCCGAAGGACGGTTAGAGGAGGCTCAGAAATACGCGAAGCAAGCCGCCACGTTAAACGAGTTCATAATTGAGAGCTCAAAGAAGCTTCTCAGCTTAATGGGGTTACCCGTAATCCAAGCCCCGAGCGAGGGGGAGGCGCAGGCGGCTTATCTAGCCAGTAGAGGTGACGCGTATGCCTCTGGGTCCCAGGACTTCGACTCTCTCCTCTTTGGGTCGCCTAGGCTTGTGCGAAATCTCTCGATAGTTGGTAGGAGGAAGCTTCCGGGCAGGAAGGAATACGTCGAGGTTGAACCCGAGATCATTTATTTGGACAAGTTGTTGGAGGGGCTGGGAATCAGCCGGGAGCAGTTGATAGATATAGGGATACTGGTGGGGACCGACTACTGCGAGGGGGTTAAAGGGATTGGTCCTAAGACCGCGCTGAAGCTTATCAAGACACATGGATCTGCGGAGAAGGCGTTAAAGGCCATAGGAAAAAGCATCGACGCCGATCCCGAGGAGATCCGCCGACTCTTCCTCAAACCGGATGTCTCGGAGGATTATTCTATCGAGTGGAGAGAAGTGGACTACGAAGGAGTAAAGAGCATGCTGTGTGATGAACACGACTTCTCGGAGGAGAGGGTGAGTAAGGCGTTAAATGAACTCAAAGAGGCGTTGGAAAAGGCAAGGGGCACCACGAGCCTTGATCAGTGGCTGTCATAAGTGTTCTAACCAACTCCTCCCTTCTTTACGAGGAGCTCGACTACCCTCCGTTCCTCATCGAGGCTCAGGACCCTGACCTTATCCCTGATTTCAAGCTTCATCAACATCTGCCGCAGCTCTGGAGCAGTTATATCGAAGCCCCTCTTCCTCAGCTCTTCGAGGAGGTTTGATTCTAATGCCTTTCCCCCGAGCTTCTCGAGAGTCTCAACGATTCTAGAATATATCTCGCTTCCAGGTCTAACCAGCTTCTTCGCGTATTCCCTACTAGTCATGGTGGATCAACCGATCATCGTCAACTGTTCCTTAGTGTATCTCAGCATCTCGCTCATCCTCTGATATTCCTTGACAAGCTGCGGGGAAATGCTGGGCTTCACCAGGCTCAGGGCCCGTTCAAAGTCTTCCCACGTGACGTATTCCGCGTCGAGATTCCTCCTCAACGCGTTTAAGGCGGCCTCCCTACATAGGGCGGCTAGATCCGCTCCTGAATACCACTCTGTCCTCGCGGCGAGGTCTCTTAGCGATACGTCAGAGGCAAGCGGCATCTTCTTTGTGTAGATCTTCAGTATCTGGTATCTCGACTTCTCATCCGGAGGCGGGACATAGATCAATCTATCGAATCTCCCGGGTCTGAGGATCGCTGGATCCAGTAGGTCCGGCCTATTCGTGGCACCCAACACTATGACATCTGACAGCTCCTCTATGCCATCCATCTCTGCCAGGAGTTGGCTCGCAACCCTGTTCGCCACCCCCGAGGAGTCGTCCACGAGGTCCTTCCGCGTCACGATGGACTCGACCTCGTCGAAGAAGACTATGCAAGGTGAAGCCTGTCGAGCCTTCCGGAATATTTCTCTTATTGCTTTCTCTGATTCTCCTACCCATTTGTTGAAGATCTCGGGTCCCTTGACTGAGATGAAGTTCGCCTCGCTCTCGGTCGCGATCGCCTTGGCTAGTAGGGTCTTCCCGCATCCAGGAGGCCCATATAGGAGTATTCCCCTCGGGGGCCTTATCCCCATTCTCTCGAATTTCTCCGGATACTTCAGGGGCCATTCGACGGCTTCTATCAGCTGGCGTTTAACTTCTTCGAGGCCGCCTATGTCCTCCCACCTCACGTTCGGGACCTCTATCTCAACCTCTCTTAGGGCGGTGGGCGTGATCTCCTTGAACGCGTTTAAGAAGTCCTTCATGGTAACCACTAGGTTGTCCAATATCTCGGGCGGAATCTTCTCCTCGGTGAAGTCTATGCTCGGCAGAATCCTCCTAATAGCCTTCATAGCTGCCTCCCTGCATAGGGCGGCTAGATCCGCTCCGGTGTAGCCCCGGGTTATCTCCGCGAGCCTGTCTAGGTTGACGTCATCGGCCAGAGGCATCCCCCGGGTGTGAATTTGAAGGCTCTCCCTCCTCGCGTTTCTATCCGGGATCCCGATCT
>CAZAVQ010000079.1:0-4162 GCA_964488635.1 uncultured Nitrososphaeria archaeon | reverse complement strand
CGGCAATGGCGATAATAATAATCTTCAGGAGATACCTGATAAGAGGACTCGTCGCAGGAGCTATCAAGTAAAATAAATAAGGAAAAAATTAAACAACTTCTACAACTTTTTTCTTTCTCGCGGATTCATAGCATGCGGATATTATCTTCATGTTCCAGAGCCCGACTTCGCCGCTTATCTCCGGCTCCCGATCCTCCAAAATGCATTCGGAGAAGTAATCTATCTCAGCCGCATACATCTTAACCGGCTCATATTTGATCTCTTGGGCGCCGGTCTCTTCAACGACCCTTTTCTGCTCGCTTTCATAGGCTTCCTGCGGATAACGGTAGAGGAACCCTTTGCCGGTCGGCTCCTGCCCTATACTCCCCTCGGCGAGAATGCTTCCCTCGCTTCCATAGATCTCCAGCCTATTTTGCGACGCCTTATCCGGGATGTTGAAGCAGTTATCGACCATTCCGATGACACCGTTTTCAAATCTTAAGAGCACAGCAGAAGTATCCTCGACCTCGTAATCCTGAACGAGGGTGTCTTGGAAAGCCGACACCTCTTTAACCTTCGTCGACAAAAGCGTTTCTAAGAGGTCGATGCAGTGGGATCCCATATCTATAAGACTTCCCCCACCGCCTAGCTCTGGGACCTGCCTCCAAGCGCCCTCGATCTTGGGATACCAGCAGGTGAGCTGGGCCCTTGCGAGAACGGGTTTCCCTATCACGCCCCTTTCTATGAGCTCCTTTATTTTCCTGTGGAGGCCGTGGAATCTCATCATCAAAGCCACTCCGAGCTTAACGCCGTTTCGGCGGCATTCCTCGATCATCTCCACGCATTCCTCGACGGTCCTCCCCAAAGGCTTCTCGCAGAGCACATGTTTCCCCGCCCTAGCCGCCGTTATCACCTGCTCGCGGTGGAGGTGGTTTGGGGTCGCCACGTAGACCGCCTCGACCTCCGGGTTTGAGAGCAGTTCCTCAACGCTGGTGTACCAGTATTTCGCCCCGAACTTCTTCCCATATTTCTCAGCGCGTTCTCTGCTCCTGCTCATCACGGCCACGAGTTCCGCCTTCTCTGAGGCCTCAACCATCTCGGGGACAGTTCTTCTCTGGGCTATCCCACTTATCCCAATTATTCCCCATCCAACCTTCCTCATACTCCCAGCTCGCTGTGAATCTTACTTGGCGTAGTAGTCCAGTACCTTCTTAATCGCCTCGGCGATCATGTACATGTGCTCTTCCTCTAGTGTGGGATAGCAATGGACGATGAAGGTCCTCTTCTCGAGCCAGGCCGCGTTGGGGCAGAAGACCTTGTCATATTGCACGGATTCGGGGTTAGTGTATTCCTTAGATCTGAATGGGAACTTCACCCTGCCAAAGCCGTTATGCTCCCTAAATGCCCTCTCCGTATAGCATTGAGGCCAGAAGGATCTCCACGCCGGAACACCTTCCGCTGTTAAAGCCTTTATCAGCTTATCCTTGTCGCACTTCATCTGGTCTATGTCGACGACTATCGGGAAGACATAGAATCCGTTGACCTTCTCATTATTGTGGACGGGGAGATACAGTATCTGCGGGACATCTTTCAGCTCCTTAATGAGGATCTCGCCGTTTCTCCTGCGCCTCGGGAGATTCCAGTTATCGAGCCTCTTTAACTCTGCTAGACCTATGGCCGCCTGCATCTCAGTCATCCTATAGTTGAATCCAACCCGGACGTGTATGTAATGTAGAGTTCCCTCAAGTTCGAGTAGGTTGAGCCTCTTCTTCGCGTCAAATCCGTGATCCCTAAAGGACATGCATTCCCAGTAGATCTCCTCGTCATCGGTTATGACTGCTCCTCCCTCACCGCCCGTTGTGAAGGTCTTGTTCTGACAGAAACTAAAGCACCCGACATGTCCGATGGTTCCGACCTTCTTCCCCTTGTACATGGCGCCGTGGGCCTCAGCCGCATCCTCGATCACGTAGAGGTCATGTTTTCTCGCTATACTCATTATCTCATCCATTTCACAGACGTTTCCATAAAGGTGGACGGGAATAACCGCCTTAGTCCGATCCGTGATCTTCTTCTCTATATCCTTCGGATCTATGCAGTGATCCTCCCTTCGCACATCAGCAAAGACGGGAATCGCTCCGGCTTGAAGGACGCAGAAAGCCGTCGCTATAAACGTATAGGAGGGGACTATGACCTCATCTCCGGGACCTATCCCCAATGCAGCAACAGCCGTGTGGAGCGCGCTTGTTCCGCTGTTCACGGCAACCCCGTATCTGACGCCGTTCCACTTCGCCCACTCCTGCTCGAACTTCCTCCCCAATTCCCCAGTCCAGTAATTGACTTTCCCAGTCCGAAGAGGCTCCATAGCCGCTTGGATTATCTCCTCCGTGAAGGAAGGCCAGGTTGGAAGCGGCCCCTTTATAGTCGGTTCTCCGCCCTCAATAGCAGGTAACTTAGACGACATACTTTTCTCACCACAAGATCCCTAAGGAAGGTTATTGGATATAAAAGTTTCAGATAACAGTGAGCGTGGAAAAATGATCGCTAAAAAATAAAAGTTTGGATGTAAATCGATTGCCTGAATCTCCCTTTTTATCTGGGGACTATCGCTATCGGCTCGTCGAGGGGTTTTAGGACGTTTATCTCACCCGGCAGGGTCTTGAGGAAGGTTGCGGGGAGCTCGGGGTTGGGTTCCGCATAGAGCGCCACGTGCACAGCCATTTGCTGCCACGTCATCTCAGGCCCGCAGATTCCATCGCACCAGAAGGAGCGGTACTTGACCTTAATTTCGTCATCTCCCAAGACTAGGGCTGGGCCAATAGTATTGGCGTGGCTGGGAACAGCCCACTGGTTGCTCCCCCAAGTATGGAGTGCATTCTGGTAAATCGTGGAGGCGTCGAGTTCTATCGCCTTCAGCATCCTGATCTTCTTCCATTTCTCCAAGTCCCGGCCGGCCCATCTATCTGAGGTGAACGCCTCCCTATCGACGAATGCGAAGTGGAGACCCCATCCTATACCGCCATATACTACGTCTACGACGCCGCCTCCATCTATTATTATCTTCGGGATCTTATCCACGAATTCTTCGGTCGGGAACAATATATCCTCCCACCTCATCCGAATATCGCTTCTCAGCCGCTCCCAGAAGTTCACCCTAATCGTGTTCTGGAAGCTTCCAGGCATATCCCAGCTCGGGGTCCTGCCCTCCGGGTCGCTGTATTCATCCATCATGACTATGTGTACGTGTTTTAGGTTGAATCCGTCAATGACCTTCGCGAGCTCATTTAGGTTGTTCGCTAGGATCCTCCATTGAGGCACGGGGCCGGTGGGAGCTATCATCCACAAATCCCTTTTCTCGAAGAACGCGGAGACTATCCTCCTCGTCATATCCATCGCGAAGGCCGCATAGAACTCGTGGGGGCTCTCCCAAACCACGACCTTGAATTCGGGGTGGGGATTTAGTGGGGGGTCAACGCCTATCCTCTTTTGCTGGATTTCTATGATCTTGTCGAGCGGCATCGGAGGGAGCCACCTAGAATGTTGACGCTTCCAAGAAGACATGTTTCCACGATTTTTAGCTCGTTTTCTCGCATATTAAGCTTTAATAACGCACATAGTCCAATTCCGCGGAAAGCTGATAGACATAACCTTTAAAGCAGCGTGTAGAGATATGTTGACCCGGTGCAATTATGTCAAAGGTGCCGTTGGAAAAGGTAGGAGATGTCATCTGGAGAATACCCAGATTTAGATCCGACATGCGGGTTCCAGTCCTAGTCTTCGCATCAGAAGAACTGCTCAAGAAGATGCGGGAAGATAGAACACTCATACAGGGAGCGAACGTCGCAACCCTTCCAGGAATCCTCAAACACGCGGTTGTACTCCCGGATGCACACGAAGAGGTAAGATAATTCTTAATTAATCTTTAGATTCTTGGGATTTAGAGAAAAATTTGTCATTTGAAAAGATATTCTGAAAGACCCGTGCTCAAAAAATGCTAGATTAAGCCCTAGAAAACACGATTTTCTAGCATAGACGCCTATAAACGGAATAAAGTCTTGTAAAAACCCGAAATTCAGACTCCACAAAATCCTATAAGGCGGTTTTGAAGCCCATTTTCGGCCTTATAGACCTAGAACCCCTCAAACCCTAAAACCATGATTCAGCTCTACTTCCCCTCATAAGGGGA
>CAZAVQ010000078.1:0-4165 GCA_964488635.1 uncultured Nitrososphaeria archaeon | reverse complement strand
TTTCTTTTTTATGGTTTCTAGGTTGTCGTGGATGAAGATGCTCGTCTCGGGTATGCTCTTGCTCATCTTAGAGGCTATCTCCAAATCCATCCGCTTGTCATTCTCGAACCCCCCGAATTTGACCGGTCCCTGCAGCCCCATTAGCATGTGGTGGTGGACCGCTACGGGTTTCTTGAATCCGAGCTTGGGGGCCAGTTCCCTCGCGAGGATGTTCGCCCTCCGCTGATCCAAGCCCAGCTGGCAGATATCCACCCGCATGTAGAAGATGTCCGCGACCTGCATGGCCGGATAAAATATTTGAGCGGCTTCCTCGAGTTCCCCCGCGATCCTGCCCATTATGGGCAGCGCCCTCAGAACCCTCTTCAGGGTGACGTTTTTCGCCACTTTTATGACGAGCCTCCAATACTCGGGGTCGGCGACCTGGTCGCTTGCCCAGACGACCTCGACCCTGCTTAAATCTATTCCAGCAGCCTTCCAGACCTCCAGCAAGTATTCTCCGACCCTCTTTATCTTCTCCAAGTCGCCGCCCATCTTGTTGTTTATCATCGCGTGCCAATCCGCTAGGAGAAGCTTGAACCTGCAGCCCGCCTCCAGTAAATCTTGGAGCTTAATGGGCCTCAGGATCCCGAAGGGGAGGTGGGCGAGCCCGCTCGGCTCGAACCCATCATAGGCTACGGGGTGCTCCTCCGTCTCCAGCAGGGTTCTTAGGTCCTCTAGGGTGATAACCTCCTCGGTAGGCGGCCGTAGTATAAGCTCGAGCCTCCGCTCCAGATCCATTTCCGGGATGTAATAAGGGCCGATCCTACTTAATTAATGATTTTTAGCGCCGCAGCCGTGGATCCGCTTAACTCCAACGATCTGGGGTATTTTTACGAGGCTATCCTAGATCTCGCCGGAAAAGTCCTTTAACGTGGCCAAAAACGCCTAAATCCGGAAAAATCCGGGGGAGAGAAAAAGGGGTTTTCTGGGAAGTTCAGAGACTGGTTCCGCGATCAAAATGAGGTAAAAATTATCGCGTAGCCGTTTGCGGCTTCTCATTCTTCGCGTAGTTTGTCCCACGTGTTCTCGAATCGTTTATAACTCACCGGAGTGTATAATCGAGTTTGGGGCATACAGAGAATTGAAGGACCAGTCTAAAAAATTAGAGTTCCCGGTGAAAAACGTCATCAAACGGGACGGCAGGGTAGTAGACTTCGACCCATCGAGGATACGAGAGGCGATAAGGAAGGCCATGGTTCACGTCAACCGCTACGATGAAGAGAGCCTAAACAAGGTCGTTGAACACGTTCTAAAGGTCATCGCGGAGAAATACGGCGCCCAGAGAATACCGCATGTCGAGGAAATTCAAGATATAGTGGAGCTCAGCCTGGTGAAATTCGACCTTTACGAGGTTGCGAAGGCCTATATCCTTTACAGGAAGGAGAGGGAGCAGATTAGAGAGGAGAAAAAGAAGATTCTCGAGAAAGACTACGTCGACGAAGTTGACAAGGCGTTCAGCCTAAACGCCCTGAGGCTAATGGCCGCGAGATATCTGATGAAGGATGAGAAGGGGAAGTTGAGGGAAGATCCAAAGCGGATGTTCCAGCGCGTTGCAGCCTTAATCGTGATCCCGGACATACTCCACGACCCCGAGATATTTGATAGGAACTTCAATCAGCCTGAGCATCCGACTGAAGAGTTCTCACCCGAAGAATTTGATGGAAGACTCGGCCTCGGTAAGACCCCGGAGAACGGCTTCGAAGTTACGTGGAATAAGTGGCACCTAGAGCGCATGAAGGCCCTCTATGACGAACTGAATCGCAAGGGCGCGATGAAAGTCTCTTGGAGCGATTTCCTCGGGCTGCTGGAAAAAGGTAAATTCGACAAATATTATCACAATTACCTCCAGTATTACAACCTCATGGTGAAAAAACAGTTCATGCCCAATAGTCCAACGCTCTTTAACGCGGGAGCACGGTTAGGCCAGTTAAGCGCCTGCTTCGTACTCCAGATCGATGATAACCTCGAATCCATAATGGAGGCGGCTAGGGACGCTGCGTTAATATTCAAGTCCGGGGGAGGTGTTGGAATAAATTATTCGAGGCTGAGACCTGAGGGAGACATAGTCTTCTCGACATACGGCGTCGCCTCGGGGCCGGTTTCATTTATGCGCATAATAGACACGGTAACGGACGTCGTTAAGCAGGGTGGAAAGCGGCGTGGAGCGAACATGGGTGTACTCGAGATATGGCACCCCGATATAGAGACCTTCATCCGATCAAAGGAGAGTGAAGGCTTCCTCGAGAACTTCAATATATCCGTGTTGACCACACCCGACTTCTGGGAATCTTATAACGAGGAAAAACAGTATCCGCTCAGAAATCCGAGAGATGGACGCGTGTGGAAGAGGGTAGATCCGGTGAGGCTCTTAAGGAGCATCGCCGAGGCCGCGTGGAAATCGGCCGAACCCGGAGTGCTCTTCTTCGATAACATAAATCGGAGGAATATCTTCATCGACAGCCTAGGCCCGATTAGGTCTACAAACCCATGTGGGGAACAACCCCTTTACGCATATGAGTCCTGTAACCTCGGGAGCATAAACGTTTACGCGTTTGTAAGGTTCCGAGAAGGAGCTGCATATTTTGACTGGGATGCCTTGGCGGAGGTCGTTAAACTCGCGGTGAGATTCCTAGATAACGTGATAGACGTGAACAAGTATCCCATCCCTCAGATCGAGTATAAGACCAAGAGAACGAGGAGGATCGGGTTGGGGGTAATGGGCGTCGCCGATACCCTCTTCGCTCTGAAAATACCCTATAACAGCGAGGAAGGCTTCCGCTTCATGAGTAGGCTCGCAGAATTCATAGCCTATCACGCTTATCTAGCGAGCTCGGAACTCGCGAGAGAACGCGGCCCCTTCCCGCTATACTCTCAGTCGAATTATCCTAAGGGCGACCTCCCGATAGAGGGGTTCTATCACCCTGAGTGGTGGACCCTCGACTGGGGTAAGGTTGTTGATGAGGTAAAGAAACATGGGTTGAGGAATAGCTATGTCACGACCGTCGCCCCAACCGGCAGCATCTCCATGCTCGTCGACGTCTCATCAGGTCTCGAACCCCAGTTCGCCCTCGTATATGAGAAACGCGTAACCGTAGGCACGTTCTATTACGTCGATACCGAGTTTGAGAGGCAGCTCAAGGAACGCGGTCTCCTAAATGACGCCATATTGAAGAAGGTCGCGGAAAACGGCGGATCGGTTCAGGGACTTGAGGAGATACCTGAGGATATGAAGAGGATATTCTTGGTCGCCTACGACATCCCGTGGTGGGATCACATTAGAGCACAATACGAGTTCCAGAAGTGGGTTGACGCATCGGTCAGTAAGACGATAAACATGCCGGCTTGGGTTTCCGTAGACGACGTCCTCAAAGCGTATCTCTTCGCGTATAAGCTGGGCTTAAAGGGACTGACCGTTTACAGGGACACCTCTAGATCCGCGCAGGTCTTGGTCACGCCGTCTCAAAGATTAGCCAAATACCTCAGCATAACTCCGAATGAAACCCTGAAAATGATGGAGGCCCTCGGAATCGAGCCCCCGAATGTGGAGGAGGGAGAATCAAACAACACGGATAGGAAGAAGAGGATGATCCAGCTGATATACTCTGAAGACGGAGTGACGACGGTGGAAGAGGGAAAGGAAGCAAAACCCAAGTCCCTCTCGATGAAGGTGGAGCGATGCCCCGTCTGCGACAGCCCGAACCTAGTGTATCAGGAAGGATGTGTTAGATGCCTAGATTGCGGATGGGCCAGCTGCATAATAGCGTAAACCAAAGCAACCTCATCCACCTTATTTACCTGGCCATTAAGGGATATTAAGTCGATGATCCATCTCAGATCGGTGTCGCGCGCTTGTCTGGGCAGAGATACAGGGCAGACCAGATAAAGACGAAGGTCTTACAAAAACTGAAGTCCCTTGGAAGGCGGATAGTGTCAGATCTTGAGAGGGGCAGGTTTCCATATCTCGAGCTTCCCGCGAGAACCACCACGAACATAGTTTATGATGCGAAGTTGAGGCAATATGTTCTCGGCGGAAAGAAAGTCGAGAGGACCACGAAGAATATACGGCATCTCAGACCATTTGCCCAGCTTCTTTGGATAGCGACGTTCGCGAAGACGTTATTGGAGA
>CAZAVQ010000077.1:0-4191 GCA_964488635.1 uncultured Nitrososphaeria archaeon | reverse complement strand
CGCGGAGAAGGAATCTATCACCAACCGTTTAGGCTTAATTTCCTCTATCATGCTCACGATTTCAGATAGGAGGGATTTCGACCCTTCTTCTCGTAGGGTGAGGAACTCGGCGAACTCGAATAATCCGCGCTCCTCTAGTCCTTTGAAGTCCAGCCCCATGGACTTCATATTCTGTAGGAAGGTCTCCCTACTCTCGCTGAGGGAGATGTATAATCCCTTTTCCCCGTATTTGACCGCGCCATTATAGAGGAAGCTCGCGGAGAACACCGTCTTACCTGTTCCCGGGCGTCCAGCTAAGATGATTAGATCTCCCTTCGGGAATCCGGGAATTATCTCATCAAGTCCATCTATTCCGCTTGGGACGAACACGCTATGAGCCACCTCCCCTCTCCCTCGAATATATTCTCGTCACCAGCTCCCTGAGCTTATCCCGCGAATCATCGGATTCACCCATCAACACATTCGTCAGCTCCCCTACGGAAATGTCGTCGATTTCAAAACGCGTGATCAGCTCACTCGCTATGATCCTAATGAAGGCCTTCGCCCCGGCCCCGAAGAAGCGAGTTAACACTTGATAGAACTTCCCCGGATCTTCAGAGAGGAGCGCGTACATGTCTGAGGATGAAATTCTCTTGAAATGATATTCCAAAACTTTTACACCTGACTCTCCTAGTATCTGCTTGAAGAGGTTCCTGAAGACCACCCTGAACTCCGCTGCTTCCGGCTCCTGGCTTATCATTAGACCTTAATAATATTACCCCCGCTCATATAATAATATTGGTGACTCGAAAAACCTCGAATAATCTGGCCATAATACCCCGATTTACCTCGAACCCAGAAGTTCCTCAGCGATCTTAGCCGCAGAACTCGTTCCGATCCTATCGGCACCCGCTTTCAGGAACTCCCTCACCTGCTCCGCCGACCTTATCCCACCAGCTGCCTTGACGCCCGTCTCGGGTTTCAGCACACTCCTCAGCAATTTCACATCCTCGATCTTTGCGCCAGCGGGCCCGAAGCCCGTAGATGTCTTAACGTAATCGGCCCCGGCCTCCTCTGCGAGCGTGGCTGCCAAGACCTTCTCTTCATCGCTTAGATAACAGCACTCTATGATCACCTTCAATACCCCGTCTCCTATTATCCTCTTCACTTCCTCGATCTCCTCTTTCACCTCGTCATAGTTTCCGGACTTAAACGCCGAGAGATTAATCACCATATCGATCTCCGATGCACCGAGCCTCTTCGCCATCAAGGCCTCCCGTACCTTAATCTCCCTCAACGTCGCTCCTAATGGAAACCCCACGACCCCGCATACCTTCACTGAGGTTCCCTTGAGCAGCTGCGAAGCCAGCTGGACGAAATAAAGGTTAACGCAGACCGCCGCAAAACCATATTTTCGCGCATCTACGCATAGCTTCTCAATATCTCTTCTAGATGCGTTGGGTTTGAGGAGAGTGCTGTCGATGCGCTTCAAGATATCCTCTATTTCGGGATTCATCTACCTCCAAGATACATGACGTGATAATTAATTTTATTATCTTGACTACGTCAGAATTCTGGGAGAATTGAGAAGGAGAGTTGGAACCTCCGGGTATACCTATTTTTGGAATCCTGGGAAGCCTTCGCCCTTTAAGTGGTATGTCTCTAGGGGGTTTAAGACTGTCGAGATAAATGCATCATTCTATAGGTTTCCGCGGAGGGCATGGGTTTCAACGTGGATCAGAGATTCTCCTGAGGATTTCGATTTCAGTATCAAGGCGCATCGGAGCATAACCCATCGCTCAAGACTCGGCCCCAGCTCTCCGAGACTTTGGGAGAGATTTATCGAGGCCCTGAAGCCCATGCGGGAGAAAATCTCATTTTATTTGTTCCAGTTTCCGGAGTTTTTCAGGCCTTCCCGCGAGAACCTTTTGAAGATCAAGAGCTTCGTGAAGGATATGGTGCTAGAGGGGCTGGCGGTCATGGAGTTCAGACACAGCGGTTGGTGGGATTACATAGAGGAGATAGAGAGATGCGGCGCGATCTTCTGCTCCGTCGACGCCCCCGAGCTTCCCAGAAAACTCATTCCCTCAAATGATACGATTTATCTGAGGATGCACGGTAGGGAGACTTGGTATACGTATTCTTATAATGATCGTCAGCTCCGCGAACTAGCGGAGAACTTGTCGAGACTCAGGGTCGCTAGGGAGTATGTTTACTTCAACAATGATCATGGGATGTTGGAGAACGCTCTGAAATTAAAGAAGCTTCTAGAGCCAGGCTGATCACCGACGCAGTTTCGAGACGATTTCTTTCGCAGCCTCAAGTACCGCGAAGACGACTAGCGCTGATGCCAGACCTATGATCCAGTCTTGGAGTTCTGGGAAGGTTACCCTGAAGGGTTCATGGAAGATCGGGATATAGAGTACGCCGAACTGCATGATCAGCGAAACCACTATAGCTATTATTAGGAACTTGTTCTTGCCTATTCCAACCCTAAACGCGCTGTGTTTAATCGATCTAAATGATAACGCTATCAGCAGCTCGATTACGATCATCAGGGTGAAGATCCGCGTTCTGGCCCTCACTAGAGGTTCCGTAGCAAGTCCATCGATAAAATTCAGTAAGATTGCTATGGTCGTGATGAATGGGGCGAACACGAGGAATAGCAGAGTCTCTTTTCTGGTTAGGATCCCTTCTTTCGGATCTCTGGGAGGCCTCTCCATTACATCAGGTTCAGCAGGATCTATTCCTAAGGCCATGGCCGGCAAGCCGTCTGTTGTCAAATTTATCCATAGATACTGTATTGCGGTGAAAGGCAATGGGAGACCCATAAATGATGCAAAAAGCGGTATCAATATCTCACTTATATTACAGCCCAATAGATAAAAGAGGTATTTCTTGATGTCGTCATATATCCTCCTCCCCTCCTTAACCGCCGAAACTATGGTTGCAAAATTGTCATCGGATAAGACCATGTCGGAAGCCTCTTTCGCGACCTCGGTTCCCGTTATTCCCATCGCCACCCCTATGTCCGAGGACTTTAATGCCGGGGCATCGTTCACCCCATCGCCCGTCATCGCCACGACGTGGCCTCGTTTCTTCAACACCTTAACTATCTTCATTTTATGTTCAGGGGATACCCTCGCATAGACCGTTACCTTCTCAACTATGTCTTCGAATTCGTCTTCACTAAGCGATTCCAGCTCCTTTCCGGTTAGAACTATGTCTCCTTCTTTGAAAATCCCGAGTTCCCTAGCGATGGCGAGCGCCGTTAACTTGTGGTCTCCGGTTATCATCACAACCTTTATTCCGGCTTTTTTACACAATTCCAAAGCATCCCTGACCTCGGGCCTCGGGGGATCTATCATCCCGACTATTCCAAGGAATATGAAGTCCTTTTCGATCGATTCATCAACTTCGCTGGGGACCTCGTCAAAGATCTTGTAAGCTATCGCCAAGTTTCGGAGCGCGTTAGAGGCCATTTCATCATTTATCTTCAGTATTTCTTCGACGTCATCCTTTGTGAGATCTAGAATTTCACCGTCAACCATGATCTTCGAGCAACGGGAGAGGACTACTTCCGGAGCCCCCTTCATGAAGGCTATTATCGACCCATCCTCCATTCTGTGGATTGTTGTCATTCGTTTTCTCTCAGAGGAAAATGGAACCTCGTTAATCCTCGGATAACGCGACTCCCATTCCCTCGAGATCCCCGCCTTCCTAGATAGGACTTTCAGCGCGCCCTCTGTCGGATCCCCCTTTATTACCCATCGATCACTTTCTTTTTCAAGCCTCGCATCATTACAGAGGGAGCAGCCCAGTAAGAGCAATTCTAAGTCCTTTATTTCCCTCGGATCATTTATTGCGCGGTCTCCTATCTTGAACTCCCCGGTTGGGATGTATCCAGCTCCGGTGACCTCTATTAATTTCCCGGCAAATTTTTTCAAGAATATCTTCCGAACGGTCATCTCCCCCTTCGTTATCGTCCCCGTTTTGTCAGCGCAGATTATGGTTGTGCATCCTAAAGTTTCAACGGCTGGAAGCCTTCTCACTATAGCATTTCTACGCGCCATGGCATACATCCCTATCGCCAAGGCCCCGGTCACGACGGCGGGTAGCGCTTCTGGAACCGCTGCTATGGCGAGGCTCACCGCCCATATAGCCATCGTGAGTATGTCGTAGCGCCATACGAAGAAGCCTATCGCAGCAACG
>CAZAVQ010000076.1:0-4315 GCA_964488635.1 uncultured Nitrososphaeria archaeon | reverse complement strand
TAGCCAAGGCCATCGGCGCGACGAGGGTCGGCGTGATCGAGACCACATTCAAGGACGAGACGGAAAGCGATCTAATAGGCGAGCAAACGGTCCTCGTAGGCGGGTTGATGGAGCTAATCAAGGCGGGATTCGAGGTGCTGGTCGAAGCAGGTTATCCACCGGAGCTATCATACTTCGAGGCGTGCAACGAGGCCAAGCTGATAATGGACCTAATCTACAAGAGCGGAATAACTGGAATGCTCAAGGCGGTATCGGACACCGCGAAATACGGCGGTCTCGTGGTCGGCCCCAAAGTCATCGACGAACACGTAAAGGAGAATATGAGAAGGGTCGTCGAAGAAGTAAAGAGCGGGGCTTTCGCCAAAAAATGGATCGAGGAATACGAGAATGGTACTCCGACACTTAAGAAATTGATGAGTGAAATGGAGAACCACGAGCTAGAAGTGGTGGGTAAAAAGATGCGGAAGCTGGCGGGGATCGAGAAATAACCCCGGTCTCCATAAAGTTATATTTTGGCGTTTGAGGGAGATGTAGAGCCTTGAATATAGTTGAGAAGATCTTGGCAAGGGCATCTGGTGAGAAAGAGGTCGCTCCTGGGCAGATAATAGATGCGAAGGTCGACGCCGCTATGATCCACGATCTCACGGGGCCGAGGGCCATAGAATCCTTCGAGGAGATAGGCGTGGAGAAGGTATGGGATCCGAATAAAATGGTAGTGATATTCGATCACGATGTCCCGCCCTCGACCATAAAGGCCGCCGAACTCCAGAAAAAAGTAAGAGACTTCGTCAAGAAACAGGGCATAAAGAACTTCTATGACATCGGGAGGGGAGGCGTCTGCCACGTCGTGATGCTTGAGAAAGGTCACGTGCGGCCCGGAGACCTCGTAGTCGGAGCCGACTCGCATACCGTGACCTATGGCGCTCTCGGAGCATTTGCGACGGGAATAGGCGCGACCGATATGGCGGCGGTAATGGCCACTGGGATGATCTGGCTGAGGGTTCCGGAGGCGCTTAAATTCGAGGTCAAAGGCAGGTTAGGGAGATTTGTGCTCGCAAAGGATCTAATTCTCCATATAATCGGTATGATCGGATCCGATGGCGCCACTTATAAGGCCATGATATTCTCCGGAGAAGCTGTTAAAGAAATAGGAATCGACGGTAGGGCAACGATGTGTAACATGAGCATAGAGGCGGGCGCGAAAGCGGGGATCGTGGAACCTGACGAGAAAACTATTCAATACGTCCGTGAAAGGGTTAACCAAGACTTCACCCCCCTAAAGAGCGACCCAGACGCCGAATTCAGCAAGACATTTGAGATAAACGCCTCAGAACTCCAACCCCAAGTAGCCATCCCCCATTCTGTTGATAACGTGAAACCGGTATCCGAGGTGGGAGATGTCGAGATCGATCAAGCATTCCTCGGAACCTGCACAAACGGCAGATTAGAAGATCTCAGGGTGGCCGCCGAAGTTCTGAAAGGGAAGAAGGTGAAGGACGGCGTCAGATTCGTGGTAATCCCAGGATCCCAGGAAGTCTATCAAAAAGCGCTTAAGGAAGGCTTAATCGACGTATTTGTGAGCGCCGGAGCCGTGGTGGGCGTTCCCGGCTGCGGTCCCTGCATAGGAATAAGCAGGGGGGTCCTAGCTGATGCTGAAGTGTGTATAAGCGCCGCCAACAGGAACTTCGTTGGGAGGATGGGTAGCCCGAAGGCGAAGATCTACTTGGCTTCCCCTGCGACGGTCGCGGCATCAGCTATAACCGGGAAGATAACAGACCCTCGGGAGGTGATGAAGGCGTGAAGATCAGGGGCAAGGCCTTAATCTACGGGGACAACATCGACACGGATGTCATAATACCCGGCAGGTACCTAGTACTCCAGGACCCGAAAGAATTGGCGAAACACGCGATGGAAGGAGTTGACCCAGATTTCCCGGAGAAGGCGAGGCAAGGGGTTATACTCGTCGCCGGGAAGAACTTCGGATGCGGTTCGAGTAGGGAAGAAGCACCCGTAGCGCTTAAACACGCGAACGTGAAATGCGTGATCGCGGAGTCTTTTGCCAGAATATTTTACCGCAATGCGATAAACATAGGGCTGCCGATAGTCGAGGCGGCCATAAAAGGATCCGTTGAAGAGGGAGATGATCTCGTAGTAGATGTCGTTAACGGGGTAATAAGCAACGAATCCAAGGGCATCACGTTGAAAGGTAACCCGCTTCCACCCTTAGCCCTCGAGATAATAAATGCGGGAGGGTTAACACGCTACATTCGAAAGAAGCTAGGCCTCGAGTGATCCGAAACCTCTAACAACATTTTATTTCCATCTTAGATCAAAATGGTGAGGTACGCAGTCCATGAAATATAAGATAGCCCTGATCAGGGGAGATGGAATAGGCCCCGAACAATCGGATGCGGCTCTGAAAGTGCTTTCAGCCGTGAGGGAACAGCTCGGAATAGATTTCGAGATACTTGACGCCGAAGCCGGAGATTCATGCCTCGAGCAGAGGGGGACAGCGCTCCCACAAGATACTATAGAGGTGCTTAAGGAATCTCATGCGTGTTTAAAGGGACCTGTAGGCGAATCGGCTGCAGAGGTAATTGTAAAGCTTAGAATGATGTTCGACCTCTACGCGAATGTCAGGCCGGCTAGATCCCTCCCAAATGTTCCAGCCCTTCGGCCGGATATCGACCTTGTTATAGTCAGGGAGAACACGGAGGGCCTCTACAAGGGATATGAGTACGAACTCGATGGAGCGGCGGTCGCCATCAGAATCATAACGAGAAGGGGCTGCGAGAGAATAGCTAGATACGCATTTGAATTGGCTAGGAGAAGGAGGAGAAAGTTAGTCGCGGTTCACAAGGCTAACGTGATGAAGATCACCTGCGGGCTATTCGCGAAGACCTGCAGGGAGCTCTCAAAAAATTATCCTGACGTAGAGTATTCGGAGATGTATGTGGACGCCGCGGCGATGAACCTCATTAGAAAACCGCAGGAGTTCGATGTGATAGTCACCACAAACATGTTCGGGGACATCCTATCCGATGAAGCTGCCCAAGTGGTTGGAAGCCTGGGCCTCGCCCCCGCGGCCAACATCGGGGATGCTTTCGCCATCTTCGAACCCGTCCACGGATGCGCACCGGATATCGCGGGCAAGAACATCGCCAACCCGACCTCCATGATCTTATCTTCGGCTATGATGTTCGACTGGCTTGGAACCAAGTATGACGATGAAAGCTGCAGAGAGGCGGCGAGGGTGATCGAGAAAGCCGTCGAATCCGTCTTGAAGGAAGGAGTCTTGACTCCCGACCTCGGGGGTAATGCTTCTACCGATGAGTTTGGAAACGCTGTGGCGGCCGCTATCGGAGATCTCGCCGGAAAAACTTAATTAAACCGCGGATACTCCGAAAATACAACTTGAGCGACTACGTGAGGATATTTGACACAACTCTAAGAGATGGTGAACAAACCCCAGGGGTGACCTTAACCCCGGAACAAAAGCTAGAACTCGCAATACAGCTAGATCGGCTCGGAGTCGACGTAATAGAGGCGGGCTTCCCAGCCGCTTCAAAGGGCGAACTGGAATCAGTTAAACTAGTCTCCGAAGCTGGGTTGAGGGCGGAGATCTGCGCCTTAGCCAGGGCCATTAAGGATGATATAGATGTGGCGATGAAGTGTGATCCGAATTCCGTTCACGTATTCTTCTCAACGAGCGACGTACATCTAAAATCAGTCCTGAAGATAAGCTACGATGAGGCCATAAAGAGGATTCAAGAAGCCATAGAATATACAAAGTCACATGGCTTCATCTGTGAGTTCTCGCCGATGGATGCGACGCGAACAAACCTAGACTTCCTTAAACAAGTCTGCAAAATTGCCGAGGACGCGGGAGCCGATAGGATCGATATCCCGGACACGGTTGGGATAATGACCCCAAGTTCCATGTACAAATTAATCTCAGAGATAAAAGGCGTCGTGAGAATCCCGATAAGCGTCCACTGCCACAACGATTTCGGTCTCGCGGTTGCGAATACCCTCGCCGGAATAGAGGCGGGGGCGGCTCAAGCCCATGTGACTGTGAACGGGATAGGCGAACGCGCGGGGAATGCTGCGCTTGAAGAGGTCGTCTTGGCGCTACACATATTATACAAGAAGAAGACGAACATCGACACTTCGAAGATTTATGCCGCATCCCAGATGGTGAGAAGGTTAACAGGCGTGATCATCCAACCACATAACCCGATAGTCGGAGACAACGCTTTCGCCCATGAATCCGGGATCCACGTTAAGGGCGTCGTCATAGAGCCGACCTCCTTCG
>CAZAVQ010000075.1:0-4319 GCA_964488635.1 uncultured Nitrososphaeria archaeon | reverse complement strand
CATTGATTCGAGCCGCAATCTATGGAGACATATATAGCAAATACTGGCTAGCCGCCTCCTCCCCACTCCTAGCTATCGGAATCTATAACGCATGGTCAGCATACCTAGACCTAGCAAAAAGGAAGATATGGAAATTGTCGATGTTGCTCATATCAGCCTCCACGCTCAAATCGCTAGAAAAGCTAAAGAACAATTATTATCTCCAAAACTCAACTCAATGTCGTTAGGATTCCTATTGAAACTTTTCTTAGGGGAATTGGCAATCAATGTCCTCTTGGTCCTAATCGTACTTTCTGGGGTCAGCGCTCAAGATCCCTATCATCGCTCAGCCTGGTCAGACACATCATCCCCGTTGGGTCTTTTGTTAGGGTGGTTTTTAGGCTTTATTTTTGTCGTGGCTTAGCTTATATTTCGGTTAGCGGATTTGTTATCGGTTTGGAGGTGGGTTCCGTTTCCGTCAGGGTAGAGGCCGAAGTGTATCCTACGGAGGATCCCGATAAGGTGCTTAAGGCTGTTAAGAATATTTTTCCGAGGTTGGAGCTGCAATTGAGGTGGTTCGATAACTCCGCGGTCGTCGAGGGATCCGGTGAGGGGCTTGACCTGTTAGAGGACCTGAAGAGGCTGCTGAGAGAGCGTAGGATTCGATCCGCCGCGCGGAGTATTCTCAAATCATCCATCAGCGTCGATGTCTTGGTGTTCTACCTGAATAAGCAGGCCGCATATGTGGGGAAGGTCTCCTTTACCGAGCCCTTTTTAGAGTCTCCTCTCCCACCCATCAAAGTCGAGATAAAATCCGACAATCTCGAGGAAGTAATCTCCTGGCTGACCGAGTGAGGGTCTATCGCCTCAGCGGAACCTCGTAGGTCAAAAGGTCCTCGGCGAGGAAGGTGTTCGGGAAGATCGCCCTCGCCTCCGAAAGAAGTTTTTCCTCAATCCCCTCATATCTGGGGCTTATATGAAAGAGGTATAGCCTCTTAACGCCCGCCTTAGAGGCGACTTCCGCGGCCCCCCTGGCGGTGGAATGCCCCTCGCTGAGGGCTTCTTCCTCGAATTCGGAATGGAATGTGGCGTCGTGGATCAGGACGTCCGCGTCCTTAGAAAACTCGATTATTCTTTCTGAGGGCCGGGTATCGCCTGTGTACACGATCTTCCTCCCGGGTCTAGGGGGCCCCATTACCTCCTCCGGTCTTAGGATCCTCCCCTCGAATTCCACGGGTTCTCCTCTCTGAAGCCTGCCCCATAGTGGTCCCTTGGGTAATCCGATCTTCTCCAAGTACTCCGCGTTCATCTTCCCAGGTCTATCTTTCTCCCTGAGCTTGTAAGCGAGCGCTAGTACCGTGTGATCTGCTCCGGTGGCCTCGATGACGTATTCCCTGGACTCATAGACTATTCCCTTAAGAACCTCTTTGACGCGTATCTCGTAGTTGAGCTTGCCGAATCTGATTGATAGAATCGCCTCTATGAATTTTCCGGTTCCCGGGGGACCTATTATGGTCAAGGGATCTTTTCTGTTTAACATGGAGAGCGTGTAGATCAGACCCGGTAAACCCAGTATGTGGTCTCCATGTAGGTGGGTCAGCAGTATGATCATCTCCCTCTTAAATCCCGTTCCCGCCTTCATCATCTGTCTCTGGGTTCCTTCCCCACAATCGAACAATATCACATGGCCTGAAAACTTGACCACTATGGATGGGAGCGATCTTTTAACACTTGGAATGCCTCCGCCAGTCCCGAGGAAGATCAGCTTCATGACGGTCATTTCCTTAAAACCACCACCTTCCTAACTAAGCTTCCGTGAACTCTCGCCAGATGTCTCTCGAGGAACGTTAATCCATGCTCTCGCGCAATCTCCTCAAGCTCTACATCTATCGGCGAGGCCATAACCACCCTGCCTCGATCCCTCAATAGCCGGAGTGATCCATCGAAGAACTTGTGCAGAAGGGATTGAATGGACTGAGATGGAACCGTAGTCGATCTACCATAGGGTGGGTCCGTGACGACGGCGTCGAATGCCTCATCTCTAAATACGGGGTTTCGCGCGTCTCCGACGATCATGAACTCTCTGCCCGGTAGATATCTCCTAAGATTCCTTAAAGCCCCTTCGGCAATCCATTCTTTTAACTCGACCCCGTAAACGTCGTATCCGAGTAGCCCCGCCTCTATCATTATCCCTCCAGTACCTGAAAAAGGGTCTAGGATCCTGCCTCCAAGTTTGGCCTCGGCCAAGTTCACCATGGCCCTTGAGAAGTCCGGCTGCATAGCTGATGGAAGCGAAAAAGGCCTCCTGCCGGCGACCCTATCTCTGAAAAAGTTCTTCGGCTTTGAGTTGATGAGTATCCCGACGAAGGTCATTTGTGGTTCCGATAGGATGAATATCGTGGCATCGGGATTCATCAAGTCAACTCTTAACCCGGGGTTTAATTTAAGAATCCTGGCTCCGAGCTCCCTCTCGATGGAAAGTCTGTTAATCTTCGCCCCCTCGATACGCCTTCCCCTAACAGCGAATTTTTCAATCCCTTCCGGAAATATTTCAGAGAGATCTTCTTTAGTTACCGAATTCAAAACGGCTTCCTTAGATGTCTCGGTAATAGCTATTAATCGACAACACAGCTTTGTGTAAGCCGCCCTCTCTACAGCGTTTTCCGCGGACGTGATATCCGTATTTACCACGAGCACCCTTTGAGTAGGGGAGATCTTGATAATCCGGTGTCTTGGGTCTAGGATTCTCAGAACTGACCTTAGTTCCGCCGCCGGGAGAGTCTCATATTCACCTGAAAGTAGGAAGTAGAAGGTTTGCCTCTCCATTATTTCCCTCGGAACACTTCCTCAGCCAATACCTCGGCGACCGAGTACTTTGAATACTCGCTTGGGATCGTGTCCGAAGCAATTATCTCTTCAGCGCCTGCATTCAGGATTTTTTCGGAGGCCTTTCCTATCATGAGGGCGTGGACGCATGCGACGTAGATCTTCTCGGCTCCCATGCCTTTCAAGGCCTTGACGACCTCCACCATGGTTCCACCCGTGCTTATGATGTCATCTACGACGATCGCGTTCTTTAACCTCTGAACTTGCTCCAATTCGACCACGACCCGTCCTGTAACTCTATCCCTACTCGATTTCGCAACGATATATTCAGCGTCCAATTCTTCGGCAACCGCGCTCGCCATCTCCGCGCCCTTCTTCCCAACGGACACCACTATCGGTTTCTCGATATTTAATTTCTTGAGATAATTTCCCATAGCTTTTTCGGCGTGGATGTTGATTAGGGGTATCGGGGATTCTTCCGCTATCCACGGAGAATGTATATTGACCGTGTAGATTTTTCCGTAACCCGCTGCTTTAAGCATTCTGAGAACCGATTTTACGCTGAGGGCCTCTCCTTCGAGGAAGCGTTTATCCTGTCTCGCGTAGGCTAGATAGGGTGCGATTAAAGAGACCGAGTCTGCCCCGAGGTCGATCGCGTTTTCGGCTATAAAATACGCTTGAACGAGGTGCCTGTCCTGAGGTGGATGGGTTCCCTGGATTACCACAAGATCCTGTCCCTCGACTTTTTCAGGAAAACGGATATAGCTCTCGCCATCTGGGAAAAGTTTGTGCTCCAATTTGATTAACTTCAACCCCGTTATCTCCGCAATTTTTTCAGCTAAGTAAATGGAAGCGGGGCCCGCAACCAATATCATGTCTCTCAGATTTTCATCCTATATTTTAGATTATTTTCGTTGGACCTTAAGTTAAAATACAGGCGGAGAGGCGGGTAAACTAGTGACCTTAATTGGAGACCTTTATCGGAGGATAATGGCTATGTTCGAGGATAAGCCTATGAGATTTACCTGGATTGATGATTACGTCGCTGCCTCCGCGCGCCCAATGACCTTGAGCCAGATAAAGTGGATTAAGGAGCAGGGGGTTGACGTGATCATCTCGTTGACGGAATCTCCTCTCCCAAGGGATTGGGTCGAGAAGCTGGGGCTAAAATATTTTCACGCCCCGATAGAAGATCATTCTTGTCCCGATCCAGAGACCTTAAAGCGGATTGTTGAGAAAATCTTCGATGAGATATCTGGTGGTAGGAAAATCTTGGTACATTGCGCCGCCGGGCTCGGGAGAACCGGCACGGTGCTCGCCGCGTATTTAATGGTCCGCGATGATCTAACTCCAGAGGATGCGATTAAGGCGATTAGGGAGTTGAGGCCAGGATCGATTGAACCTAATCAAGAGTATTCTCTCTTCGAATTTTATCGGAGATATCATGGCTGAAGCTGTTCCTTGATCGACCTTATCGTCGAGGCCCCTATCCCCGGGACCCTCATCAAATCTTC
>CAZAVQ010000074.1:0-4340 GCA_964488635.1 uncultured Nitrososphaeria archaeon | reverse complement strand
CTCGGCTTCTTCTGCGTCTCCAAGGTCAACGACTTCAAGAAGATAAGGATAAAGGAGATAGATCCAGCCTATGGAGAACGCGTCTTCCCCGTTTCCGACAAACTCGAGCCCCCCATCGGAGACTGGGGAAATTACCCGATGACCGTAGTCAAGAGGGTTTGCAGGAACTTCGGGACAGATTTAAAAGGAGTTGACATAATGTTTGGATGCGATCTTCCTCCGGCAGGCGGGATGAGCGGTTCCTCGGCCCTGATGATAATGACGTTTTACGCATTCGCCTCTCCGAATAATTTATTCAATCACCAAGCGTTCAAGGAAAATATTAAGGACAAAAACGACCTTGCGATGTATCTCGCCTGCATAGAGAATGGTCAGTCCTTTAGGGGGCTGAGCGGCGAGAGGGGGGTTGGGACCTTCGGGGGTTCCGAGGACCACACCATAATCTTGAATGGAAAGCAGAATATGTTATCGATATTCCAGTTCTCCCCGATAGTCCACAAGGCGGATATAACATATCCAGAAGACCTAACCTTCGTCATCCTGTATTCCGGAGTGAAGGCTGAGAAAACCGGCGAGGCCATGTACAAGTATAATCTGGCGTCTAGGAGGGCGAGGCTCGTCGTCGAAAAGTACAACGAGACCTATGGCACAAAACATGGACTGATGAGACACATCATAGAGGAGAATCAGGGGCTTGGATTTGAAGAACTCATGAAGAAAATCGAACGGGCGGCCTCAAATTACATAGAGCGGGGAAAGGATCTGGATCTACCCGGGAGATTTAAGCAATTCTACCTAGAAGTCGTGGAATATATCCCCGAGGCAGCTAAAGCTCTCATGTTCAGGGATTACGAAACACTATCCAAGGTCACAAACCAATCCCACGAAGCATCAAAACAATACCTCTGGAACATAGTGGATGAAATAGAGTTCCTCCAGAAAGAATCCCTGAAATATGGGGCCCTCGCTGCCTCGGGATTCGGCGCGGGCTTTGGAGGGAGCGCCTACGCCATCGTAGAAGCTGGAAAGGAGCAGGAATTCATTAAGAGGATCGCGGATGCATATAAGAAGAGGTTCCCGAAATACGCGGAGAACTGTCTCTTCTTCAGAACATATCCGTCTAAAGGGCTCTCAGAGCTCCTCGCCTAACCCCTCCCTAATACTTTCTGGAGTATATCTCCGCTAAGACGAAGAGCGTATCGAGCTCTTGAATCGCCCTCCTCGCCGACGCCTCATTCACCACCTCAACGTCACCCAAACAGATGTAACAATAAGTTTCTAGGTTGTTGACGTAATCCTTCAGGACGTCAAGCATTATGGAGAGCGTGGCTCCATCAACTAATGCCGACTCCTCGATGTCCACGGGTATGGTCCTGAAGTATAGAACTAGATACCACACCGTGAATGGTAAGGTGAGCACGGTATGAACTAAGATTACCGAGAGCAAGTTATTTACTAGACCTAGGCTCTGCATCAAGACGTAGTAATGAACGGCGAGGGGACGAACTGCGGGCCGATTAACGCGGCTGCTCCTCCTGCATATAAAACTTTCAATGTCATATTGTATCGTGGGTAAATAATGTGGCATGTTATTTAAAATTTTGGCGTATCAAATAAAAGTAAAATATATCTTGGGGGAATTTTATGACAAATGAAGATCGCGATTTTTGAGGATCAGTTTGTAAGTAATTTGAACCCGTTAACCCTGACGAGGCCTTCCTTCGCCCTTAGATGTGGGCCGAGCCTGTTATACGAGAAGGTGTTGAACAAGTTTCCCGACGAGGATGTATATCTCTTCATGAGGGAAGGACTCCGCGAGGTCTTTACCGCCAAGGCGCAACATAAGGAGAGGATAAGGGGGATAAACGATCTGAAGGCGCTTGGAGGCGACGACGTCCTATTTCTGAACGGGCGGTGGATTGTGGATAAGTCGCTGATCTCTGAGGGAGAGGAGGTCGTTGCCGTGCGCAGCGGTGCCGTTGTCTATGCCTACTTGAAAAAGACGACTGTTGAAAAAGGTCTCGAGAGCTCGGATTCCGTTGAGAAGATCTTGGAGTGGGCGAGGAGGGAGTTGGGTGAGAAGGAGGTCGAGGCTAAGGGATTCATAAACTATCCTTGGGATCTCGTGAACAATAACCCGGAGGAGATAGAGAGGGAATTCGATGAATTCAAGCGTTTAAACGGCGTTTCTCCGAAAGAGTTCCGCGGCCTCGAAATAGTCGGAGACGAGGAAAAAGTCTTCATCGCGAAGGGAGCTAAAATTTACCCGAATGTCGTATTTGATACGAGCGGCGGCCCCGTGATAGTCGATGAAGGCGCCATAATCTTCCCCTTCAGCGTCGTGTTCGGTCCAAGCTATATCGGTAAAAACAGCTGGGTCGTCGGTGGGAAGATTAGGGAGGGAAACACGATCGGCCCGGTCTGCAGGGTTGGTGGGGAAGTTGAGGAGAGCATAATTCATGGTTACAGCAACAAGTATCACGATGGATTCCTAGGCCACAGCTATGTGGGCGAATGGGTTAACATAGGTGCGCTGACCACGACCAGCGACCTGAAAAACGATTACAGCAATGTGGAGGTATATGTTAATGGAAAGCTCGTCGATACGGGAAGCATCAAGGTCGGAGCCTTCATAGGAGATCACACGAAGACGGGTATCGGAACGCTCCTCACGACCGGTACAAGCATAGGCGTCATGTGTAACCTGCTGTCGACCGGCGAACCTCTCCCAAAGTATATTCCGTCATTCGTCTGGTATGTTAAAGGTAAGATGAGTAAGGGCCTCGGATTAAAGCCCATGCTGGAGACGGCGAAGATAGTCATGTCGCGCAGGAAGATTCAGATGACGAAAGCCGAGGAAGAATTATTCCGGAGACTCTACGAGGAGACGAAGGAGGAAAGAGAAAGATTAATTAGGCTTCACAGGGCCCGTAGGAGATGAGAGATCATGAGCGATGTTGAGGAGAAGGTCAGGAAAATAATAGCCGAGCAATTCGGTTTGAAACCCGAAGAACTCAGAGATGATATGAGCTTCGCCGAAGACCTAATGGCTGAATCAGTTGACATAGTCGAACTCATAGCCGCTTTAGAGGATGAATTCGGGATAGAGATACCTGAAGAAGAAGCACAGCAGAACAAGACCGTGGGCGAAGCCATAGAATACATGAAGAAGAAGCTTGCGGCATCCTAAAATCTTTCAATTCGATAACCACGATGAGATTCCTCATCGGAATAGATTTACAAGACCTAAGGAAATTCCGCCGAATAGTCGATAGAAGCGGGGATAGATTCCTCAAGAGAATATTCACGGAACGGGAGATCGGCTACTGTTACAGCTTTAAAGACCCTACGCCACATTTAGCGGCGAGATTCTCCGCCAAGGAAGCCTTTGCCAAGGCTTTGAAACCGCTTTTGGGGAAGAAGGTTTTCGAGTGGCATGAGATAGAGGTCGTGTCCAGAGATGGGGAACCCGTTTTTAATTTTTCTGAACGGGTGAGAAACACTTTGGAGAAACTTGGAATCGATGAAGTGGAGCTTAGTCTCTCTCACAGCGGCGACTACGCTGTAGCCGTCGTGCTTCTTTCCAAATGTTAATTAGTTACTGTGCCTACTCGTTGTCGAAAGGGGTGTATGTGAAATGCCCATCAAGGTAATTATTACCAGAGATTATGATGAGATGAGCAAACTCGCCGCCAAGATCATAGCTGATGCTATCAGGAAAAAGCCGAATATTGTGCTCGGCCTGGCGACTGGAGGGACGCCGGTGGGATGTTATAAGGAGCTCGTCCGTATGCATAAAGAGGAGGGACTGGATTTCAGCCAAGTCGTCACCTTTAACTTAGATGAATACGTCGGGCTCCCTCCAACCCACGATCAGAGCTATCACTACTACATGGACGTCAATCTCTTTAATCACGTCAACATAAAACGCGAAAATATTCACATACCCGATGGGATGGCCGAGGACCTCGAGAAACACTGCAGAGAATATGAGGAGATGATTAAGAAGGCCGGTGGAATAGATCTACAACTCTTAGGAATAGGCAGGAACGGCCATATAGGCTTCAACGAACCAGGCTCCCCCTTCGATTCGAGGACTAGGGTCGTGGAATTGACCGAAACCACTAGAAGGGATAACGCGAGGTTCTTCAAGTCCATAGATGAGGTGCCCACCCACGCCGTGACCATGGGCCTCGCGACCATAATGGAGGCGAAGAAGATACTCCTGCTAGCCAGCGGCGAGAATAAGGCGGATGCCGTCGCGAAGGCCGTTGAGGGCCCGAAGACCACGATGGTTCCGGCGTCGGTGCTCCAAGACCACCCCGATTGCACGTTCATCG
>CAZAVQ010000073.1:0-4381 GCA_964488635.1 uncultured Nitrososphaeria archaeon | reverse complement strand
GGGGCCATCGAAGTGAAAGAGATAATATTGGCGCCGAAGAAGATCGATAAACACGTATTAGAGTACGCGCTGGCGAAGGGGATAAGGTCACTTTACTGCGATCCCGATGCCATCCCACGGGAACTGCGTAAACACTTCAAGGTGTATTATGAAGGCGGCTCCGCGGACGTGAAGGTCGTTCGAGGACTTGAGGAGGCTTCCGGAGAATGCGCTCTTAGAATCTCGGTTAGAGATCCGGATGATGTAGATCGGATAGTGGCCGCCGCGAAGGCGGGTGTGAGAAACCTGATAGTGGAGACAGGTGACTGGAAGATAATCCCACTTGAGAACTTGATAGCCGACCTAGCCCCGCTCGGCGCGAAGATAATGGCCCCGGCGTCGGATCTAAGCGAGGTTGAAACGCTTCTGGGAGTCTTGGAGCGCGGGGTCGACGGCGTCATCGTCGAGGTGGAGAATACGAGGGACATAGAATTGGTTTGGGAGCTCGTTAACGCGCCGAGCAGGGTGGAGCTGGCCGAGGCGGAGGTTACCGATGTCGATGAAGTTGGACTTGGGGAGCGAGCGTGCATCGACACGGTTTCGATCCTAAACTTCGGCGAAGGAATGCTCGTCGGGAACACTTCATCACTCTTAGTCCTCGTGCATAATGAGTGCATGGGGTCGAGCTTCACGTCGCCGAGGCCGTTTAGGGTGAATGCCGGAGCCGTCCACTCCTATATCCTCATGCCGAATAAGTCCACCAGATACCTCTCGGAACTCAGGTCCGGGGACAGGGTTCTCGTGGTTTCGAAAGAGGGGGCGAGGGTTGCGGCGATAGGGAGGGTGAAGATCGAGCGGAGACCGCTAAAACTTATCAGGGTTAAGGCCGGCTCCGCCGAGGGATCCATAACCGTCCAGGATGCCGAGACCATAGCGTTGCTCCAGCCTGATGGAACACCGATCCCCGTGACCTCGATTAAGCCGGGGGACAAAGTCCTCGCCCACGTATCCGAACACAAGGCCAGGCACTTCGGGAGAGCCGTCGACGAATTCATAATCGAGAAGTGAGCGGCCGTGGAGGCGAAGATCTGCGCGAGCATCGGCGCGTCGACGATAGGGGAGCTGAGGGAGAAGAGGGAGCGAGCCCTGAGGTTGGGGGCGGATCTAGTCGAACTCCGACTTGATTATCTCTCGAAAATAGAGGTAGACGTCGTCTCAAGTCTCGTCAGAGAATTTTCGGAAAAAATAGTCATCACGCTTAGACCCACTTGGGAGGGCGGATACTTCAGCGGCAGAGAGGAGGAGAGGATAAAGCTACTCCTAGAGATGGTCGAGGCAAAACCCGCATACGTGGATGTGGAGCTCGACGTGAGGGATCTCGAAGAGATTTCGGGGAAGGTGGGCGAGGAAACCTCCCTGATAATCTCGAAGCACGATTTTGAAGGATCCTTGACGAGGGAACAGCTCAAGGCGTTGGCCGCGAGGGCCCTCGAATTCGGGGGGATCGCGAAGGTAGTCACGACCGCGAACTCGTTCTCAGACAACCTGAAGATCCTGAGCCTCTACGAGGAACTTCCCCCTGAGAGGTTAATCGCCTTCGCCATGGGAGAGCGGGGGGTAGTCTCGAGGGTGCTCTCGCCGATTATGGGCGCGCCTATAGCTTATGCCTGTCTGCCTGGGGAAGTAGTCGCCCCTGGGCAGCTGACGATCGGCGACTTTAGGGGGCTTTTGAAGCTGGTGAGGGGTAGATGATAGATGCGTCGACGAAGCTCTGCTGCCTAATAGGCCACCCAGTCTCACACTCGGTTTCGCCTCAGATGCATAACGCTGCCTTCAGAGCCCTAAACCTCAACTACGTCTACTTGGCATTCGATGTCGGGGAAGCGGATCTCGAGAAGGCTGTCGAGGGACTTAAGGCCATCGGATCTCCGGGATTTAACGTCACGATCCCGCATAAAATCAGGGTCATGGATTTCCTCGACAAATTGGATGAATCAGCAGAGAAGGTGGGCGCCGTGAACACGGTTGTGATAAAAGATGGGCGAACCCAGGGATACAACACGGATGTCTATGGCATAGAGGAGGCGTTAAAGGAGCGGCATCTAACGAGGGTGAAGCCGGCGATGGTAATTGGAGCTGGTGGGGCGGCTAAGGCGGCGGCCGTCGCGCTCCTAAACCTGGGATTTAGAAAACTCATCATCGCCAATCGGACGATCGAGAAGGCAAAGGAACTCGCGTGGTGGATCAAGTCGATGGGCGTCGAAGCGGAGTTCTGCGGCTTAGATGAGGCGGGTGAGGCGGCTACTCGATGCGGCATTATCGTAAACGCGACCCCCCTCGGCATGCGCCCGAGAATTGAGGAGACGCCGCTTAGGAGCCAGGAGATCCCCAGTAATTCAATAGTATTGGATATGGTGTATAATCCGCTGAGAACGCGGCTTCTACGGGAGGCGGAGGAAGCTGGTGCGGAGACGATTTCGGGCTTAGAAGTCCTAGTCTACCAAGGCGCAAAGGCCTTTGAGCTGTGGACCCGGTGCGCGGCGCCCGTGGACGTGATGAGGGAAGCCGCCTTGAGGGCCTTGGAGGCGGATTAGAGGTGAAGGTTAGGGCTAGGGTTCACGGAGCGGTGAGCATACTGAACGCGATCCCAACCGGGATAGGTGGAGCGCTGGGAGTCGATCTTTGGACCGAGGCGGAGGTGGAGACCCGATCAGGCTTCAGCGAAATCGAGGTAGAGATACCCGAAGGAGAGGACCCAACGCTCGTCGAGGAGACTGTTCGGGTGATCCTAGAACACTCTGGAAAAACCGATATCGGAGTACGGGTCAAGACTAGGTCCACGATACCGATTGGAAAGGGGTTGAAGAGTTCGAGCGCCGCGGCCAACGCCGTAGCCTTCGCGACCTGTAAAGCTCTCGGACTCGATCTTTCCTCTGAGGAGGTAGTGAACCTGGCGGTTGAGGCGGCGATCAGGGCGGGGGTAACTGTAACCGGAGCCTTTGACGACGCTTACACCAGCTTCTTCGGCGGCATCAATATCACAGATAATTATCGGAGGCGGGTCCTCTCGAGGGCGAGGGCGCCTGGAGAACTCTTGGTCTTAATCCTGGTCCCGGAGGAGAAGCGTTACACGAGGTCGGTGGATGTCAATTCCCTGAAGAGCGTGAGGAAGATGTGCGTTAAGGCCATGGACCTAGCGCTCGCCGGGAGATATTGGGAGGCGATGACGCTAAACGGATTAGCGATCGCAACCGCATTAGATATGGACCCCACACCAGCGTTAGATGCCCTTCGAGAAGGAGCCCTCGCGGCCGGAGTCTCGGGAACCGGGCCGGCGATCGCCGCTATAACCGCGCCTAGGCGGGTCGAAGAGGTCCAGCGTAGCCTCGAGAGATATGGGCCCGTGATCAAGTGCCATCCGAATAATTTTCGGGCCGAGTGGGAGCCGCTGGAGGTGGGATCCTGAGAAAGGTGCTTGTGAAGCCGTCGATTATTGGGGGCCGGATCACGGCGCCTCCGAGCAAGTCATATACTCACAGGGCGTTGGCCGCGGCGCTCCTCTCCAACGGCACCAGCCTCATAGCCAATCCGCTGAGGTCTCAGGACACGGAGGCCACGAGGAAAGCGTGTGTGCTCTTGGGCGCCGGCGTGGTTGAGCGGGATGAGCAGGTGGAGGTGAGCGGCGGGTGCTTGAAGACGCCTGAAGACGTAATCGATGTCGGGAACTCCGGGACAACCCTCAGGTTCTTCACAGCGATCTCAGCCCTCGCGCCACGGGGATACGCGATCCTCACCGGAGATGATAGCATCCGGAGGAGGCCCATGAAGCCCCTCTTAGACGCGCTGCGGGATCTTGGGGTCGAGTGCTGGTCGAGTAAGTTGGATGGCAGGGCGCCGATAATCGTGAAGTGCGGTGGGGTGAGAGGTGGGGAGATCGAGATACCCGGAGACATCTCCTCGCAGTTCATCTCGGCGTTGCTCTATGCTTCGGTGAAATCCGCGAGAGGTGTCAAAATACGCGTGAAAGGAGACCTGGTGTCCAAGCCATACATAGATGCGAGCCTCGCGGTCCTAAACAGCTTTGGCTTCAGGATCGAGCGAGAAGGCTACGCGCTCTTCAAGGTCGAGGGAAATCAAGTGGGCAAATCGACTTCATTCAAGGTCCCCGGCGACTTCAGCTCAGCCGCGTTCTTCATGGCCGGAGCGCACCTAACAGGCGGAGGATTAACGGTAACAGGTCTAAGCGCGGAGCTCCCCCAAGCCGACGCGAAGATAATCGAGATCCTCAGGGAATTCGGGAGCCGGGTCAACATAGAATCCGATGGAGTTAGGGTTCGCGGCGCCGGGGGCGGCGGTGGAGGCGAATTCGACCTCAGGGGGTCCCCTGATCTGCTGCCGGTCG
>CAZAVQ010000072.1:0-4428 GCA_964488635.1 uncultured Nitrososphaeria archaeon | reverse complement strand
CGGCGAGAAGGTGGCAATAAAGGTGAACCCCTCCGTGCATAAGGGAGCTCCTCATAGGAGATATCATGGGAAAATCGGGGAGATATTGGAGAAGAGGGGCAGGGCCTATGTCGTTAAGGTCAGGTTAGGTGAGAAATTCAAGACGCTCACGGTTCTCCCAGATCACTTGGTCAAGTGGAGCGTGTAATCCTTCATGGTTAGGAAAGTCATCTCCCGTACTTCCATCTCACTCCCTGAAGTCGAGAAAATTATGGGTAGCTCTGAAGATGAATTAAGCACGCTCCAACTCAGGGTCCTAAACTATGTAAGAAAATACTCGAAGCTCCCAGCGGAGAGGGCTGAGGCCCTCATCAAAGAGTTGATGGAGAAGTTCGAGCTCACACGCGAGGAGGCCGTCCAGATAGTGGATATCTGCCCCACTCATGTTGAGGAGCTTAGGGCTGTTCTGAGCGGGTACAAGAGACTCGTTTCTTTCCTCCTCTTCTCGGAGGAGAAGCTCCAGGCAATCGTCGACTTGGTCAAGAAGTATCTGCGGGAAGAACAAGGCTGAGGCAGAGTTTGATGAGGAAGGACGTGATGCGAAGTGGTGCGGCAGAAAAAATACGAAGACTTTGCCTATGTTCTGGACGTCTTTCCAGCGGCGGAGCTCCGTTCACATGCTCCCAATATAACGGTTCATAGAGACGAATTCGTCGCCCAGCTAATAGGAGAGGATTTTTTCACACTCCTCGAAGCAGCCGTTCCACGCGAGCATAAGCCCGTCATAGGGAGCCGAATCTATGTTGGGAAGGATGTTCCGAGGACGCTCCTCAGGATTCTTAGAAGGATAAATTATGATGATCTGACGGAAAACGCGAAAAGCGAGCTGGAGAACGCTGTGAGAAAAATAGTGGAATCAAATGAGAAGCGGTTCGTAGAATTCTTCAACAAATGCACCCCGGTGACCCCGAGGATGCACGCGCTCGAGCTAATTCCCGGGATAGGGAAGAAGATCGCTATGAAGATACTTTCTGAGCGGGAGCTTAGGCCCTTCGAGAGCTATGATGATCTGAAGAAGCGTATCGGGATCCAAGACCCGGTGAAGGCGCTTGTCCAAAGGATACTCGACGAGCTCTCAAACCCGGAGGAGAAACATAGATTATTCGTAAGAGAACCCATCTACCGGTTCTCCTCAACATGAGGACTCGGAGAAAGCTGGGGCAGCATTTCCTCACAAATCAAGCCATACTCGATAGGATGATAGAATATGGCCATTTATCGAAATCAGATGTCGTTTTAGAGGTCGGGGCTGGAAGAGGCGAACTAACCGAAAAACTCGCCGAAAAAGCGGGTGAGGTAATAGCCGTCGAACTGGATGAATCACTCGCGAAAGAAGCCGAATCGAGGTTAAAACGTTATTCGAATGTGAAGCTGCTTGTGGGAGACATTTTGAAGCTGAAGCCGAGGGGATTCAATAAAGTCATATCAAACCCGCCATATAGCATATCCTCAAAGCTCCTAGAATGGCTCATCGAATCAGGGCCGGAACTCATGGTCCTGACACTTCAAAGGGAATTCGCCCTAAAGCTCGTGGCCAAGCCCAGCTCCCCCAGATACGTGTACATATCCTTTCTCTCAAACCTCTTCTATGAAGCCGAGATAATGGACATCCTCCCTAGGAGACTCTTCAAGCCTCCCCCGAAGGTGGATTCCGCAATAATCGTCATGAAGAAGGTTGAAGAGATAACGCTGAATAATTCCTTGAAGGTTTTTCTGAAATACCTCTTCACGAGGAGGAGGCAGACCCTGCGCCGCGTCTTAAGAGACCTCTCCAAGAAAGCTGAGAGGCCGCCGAATCTTACGGCCCTCCCCGAGGAGACCTTATCCAAGAGGATCTACCAATTGTCCCCGAAGGAGCTTCTAAAGGTGGCCGAGGTGACGGGATGCGGCGGAGATCTTGGTAGCGAAGCCTAAATAAGTGGCTTCTCTCCTTGAAATCGAGATGAAGGCGAAGAATTGGCGCGCACATGAAAGGCCCTACACGCGCCCCGACTACATCCACGGCGCCCCCCAGCCGAGAATAGCCAAGTACACCGTCGGCAAATACTCAGACGACTACGAGTACGAGCTCCTACTAATTGCGAAGGAAGATATGCAGATTAGGGATGTTGCGTTGGAGTCTGCCAGGGTCTCGCTCACGAAGAGACTTTCCACGGCCCTGGGAAACGAGAACTTCTTCCTCGAGTTAAAAGCCCATCCGCACCACGTCCTGAGAGAGAATAAGATGATCTTCGGGGCACACGCCGACAGGCTCCAAGAAGGCATGAGAAGGGCTTTCGGAAAGCCGGTTGGGAGAGCCGCCAGGGTTAGTAAGGGATCTCCGGTATTCAGGATACTGGTGAACTCTCAGGGTCTCCGGGTTGCAAAGGAAGCGCTGGAAATAGCCTCGAAAAAGCTGCCGAAGAGTTATCGGATAGAGATAAAGAAGCTTCAACCGAAGGCTGCGGCTTGAAGAGGCTCAGGATCTTCTGTGACGGAGCATCTAGGGGGAACCCCGGCCCCTCCGGTATAGGCTATCTAATTTTAGATCCAGCCGGAAGAACTCTGATGGAGAGATACGAGTTTCTGGGTATAAGGACGAATAATCAAGCCGAGTATCATGCCGCCATAAAAGCGCTCGAAAAAGCCATAGAGCTGAATGCCGAGGAAGTTGAACTCTATACCGACAGCGAGTTACTCGTGAAGCAATTACGCGGAGAGTATGTGGTCCGCGACCCCGAACTGAAGACCTTGCATGCGAGATTACGCTCACTCGTAGCAGGCCTAGCCAAGTTCGAGGTAAAACAAGTTCCCAGGGAGGAAAATGTAAAGGCCGACGACCTCGCAAATATGGCCGTGGATGAATGGATGAAAAGACGGGGAAAGATCTTAGAGTTCTCCCTCGAAGCCGCCGAATTGGCCGGTGAGGTGGTGAAGGCGGGAGGGGTGATAATATACCCGACCGACACCGTTTACGGAATCGGATGCGATCCATTAAATGATGAAGCTGTTAAGAGAATACATGAGATCAAGAAGCGAACGGGAAAACCGTTCCCCATACTCATTGACGGAGTGGAATCCGCGCGCAAACTTGGAATATTTGACGAATATTCGTTAAAACTGGCCTGTAAACTTTGGCCCGGCCCGTTGACGATAATCGTGAAGGCGGAGGAAAAACTAAGGGGATCCGCAGCTCTCTTCGGCGGCGATACCGTAGGCTTACGCATGCCGTCCAGTCTACAGGCATTAGAGATCATCAGGAAGGCGGGGGGAGCGTTAATAGGGACAAGCGCTAACTTCACGGGAGAACCTGCTCCGAGGAGCTTCGAAGAATTGGATAAGCGGCTGATCAGCTCAATTGAACTCGCGATCGACGGAGGCAGATGTATTCTCGGAGAACCCTCGACGGTAATTGAAGTAAGGAATGGAAAAGTCAGGATCTTGAGAGAGGGCGCGATCCCACTTCAGAAACTCAGGGGACAGTTAGAAGATCTAGGTCTATCTCTTCAGATCTAGGGTCGCGATCCGCTCGAGGATCAGCAAAAGGACCGCATCGGCCTTGGATGGCGCTTGAACCGCCTCGATCTCCTTCTCGGTTATCCCGTAGAATTCCATGGCCTCGGATAACCTCTCATCTTTCCTCAATTCATCCTCTTCCATGGGCTTTCCACCTATGAGGCGGATGATGTCCTTAGAAATTTTCAGAACCCTATTCTTATCCTCGGCGATTACGCAGTAACCTATCTCCCTAGTCTCCGCCTTTATCCCAATCTTCTCCAGCACCCTGCCTATCTGCGTGTCAGCCGCCAACCTAAGGAGGAACTCTATATCGAATTTTTTCGATATATTCGACTTAGCTTTAAACGCTAAATGGGTTGCGACCGCAGCGGCGTGGATCTGCCTCACCGATACCACGCATCTTCCATCGAAGAGCTGAGCGACTGCGCCCTCACTCAACGTCTTAACGCTTTCAATGGCTTGAATTGGATCGCTGAGTATATTTCTCCTAACGTTCTTATGGACCGCGGCCATAACCCACTTATCGCTGAAGTTTATGATGCTCAGTAAACTCAACCCCCATGAATAACCGGGATAAGAACTATTTCCTTAATATCATCAGCTCCCACTCGAACCTCCTCCGCTGACCCTAGGCACGAGAGCTCCACATCGTTCACGAGGACGAGTATATCCGGCGCGATGTCGCCGTCAAGGAGCACCCGCTTCCGCAGCCCCTCGGGAAGTCTCTTAAGAACCTCGATCAGGCTCATTCCGGGCTCCACGTCTATCTCCATTACCGCTCTCTCCTCGACCTCTCTCAGAGGCCCCAAGATCCTAACCACGACCCTCCTACAATAGCCCTCAGTGAGGTGCATGTTCCTCATTATACTCCGCGCAGGTCATCCTCATCAT
>CAZAVQ010000071.1:0-4486 GCA_964488635.1 uncultured Nitrososphaeria archaeon | reverse complement strand
GCTTATGGACGGCTTTCCATCTTTCATCTATTATATGGATCACCTGAAAACCCTTGGCCAACATTAGATCCGACAATATCTTGCGGTGACATCTCCATGGAATTCTCTCCCTACACATTATCGCAATCAGATGTTTTTCAGCTATCGCAGCCAATTCTTCTCCCGCATGTCTCGCCTCCTGATTCATTACCAAGTAAGTGGCATATGCCCTGAACCCCTGCGACTTGAAACACGTCGCTATCCCGTGGTCTTCGACGTCTCTGCCGAATCTCCTGTATCCACCAAGCCTCCTATCCCAAATGTATCTAATGCCCATTTTTCGAAGGCTCTCAGATAACCTAGATTTTGAGAAATGCGGGACTATCCTACTCGTCGGAAAGCTCCTCACATCGTATACTACTTGAATCCCGTGGCCCTCGAGGAGCGCGATGAATTCCCCGAGGCTCCTGTTCGAGTGGCCTATCGTGTAAACCCTTTTCAACGCAGATTATTCCGAAACCCGGGAATAAAGGGGTTCCTCAGAAAACCATGACATCCGATGCCTTAAACGCCAAATAGACCTTCTTTTTCCTCTTCAGGTCCAAGTCCTCTAATGCGTTCCGCGTGAGGTATACAGTCAAGGGGATCCCTGTGTCAACTTTAACGGAGATGAAAGGTGGGGTCTCGGAGATCTCCTGGATCACGCCTTCGAGGACGTTTCTAGCGCTCATCTTAACCGATTCGAGGGTCACAATTATGCTCTCAGGTCTCACGGCGACGGTAACTTCCCCACTCCTCTCGGTGACGGCGTAGATCACCGTTCCCCCGACATCGATTTCAGCCAGCCCTCCGACCCTGCTCCTCACAACGCCCTTGAAGATGTTCTTGAAACCGGTAAAGGAGGCTATCACCTCGTTCCTCGGCCTATTTATCACCTCGCTCGGCTCCCCAACCTGAAGTATTTCCCCGCCGAACATGACGGCCATCCTATCCCCCAGATCGGCCGCCTCGATAAAGTCATGGGTCACGTGGATTGCCGTGAAACCGATCAACTTTCTAATCTTCTTGAGATAATCTCTGATCTCCTCCCTCGTTTCTGAATCAAGGGCGCTGAGCGGCTCATCTAATAAAAGCAGTTTAGGCTTAATGGCCAGCGCCCGGGCTAGGGCTACCCTCTGCTGCTCTCCGCCGCTCAGAGTCGAGATCTTCCTGTCAAGTAGGCTGCTTATGCCGAGTTCTTCAGATAATTCCTTGACGACGGCGTCCACCTCGGCTTTAGAATATCCCCTGACCCTGAGGCCATAGGCTATGTTCTCACTGACGGACATGTGGGGGAAGAGGGCGTAATTTTGGGGGACGTATCCGATCGACCTCTTTTCGGGCTCGAGATACGTGATGTCCGCATCATCCAAGATGATCCTCCCAGAGTCTGGATAATGTATGCCGGCGATGAGCTGGAGGAGAAGGGTTTTTCCCGCACCAGTAGGCCCCATCACGACGAAGTATTCTCCCCCTCTAACGTCTAGGTTTACATCCTTTATTTTAAACTCCTTCCAATTCTTCGAGAGCGACTGCAAGATTAGAAGAGGCTCCGCAGACCTCACATCCACTATCCTCCTTTTAGGATATGCGTCATGACTAATACTATTATCAGGCTTATTCCGAGTAAGATGACCGTTATGGGGAGGGCTGATGAGAGTCCAAAGGCTTCGAACCTCTGGATAACGAGAAGCGCGATCGACCTAGGATATGGTGCTACTATGAGTAGCGCCCCGACCTCGCTCACCGACCTAGTCCAAGTTAGTATCGCTCCTGAAGCGATGGCCCTGAGTGAAAGGGGGAGGCTTACTGTGAGGAAGGTTTTGTAATGGCTCGCCCCCAGAGTTCTCGCGACGTGTTCTAGGCTCTCATCTATCATGGAGAATCCCGCTTTCGCCGAGCTTATGAGAATGGGTGAACTCACGAAGAGCATCGCGAGCGTTATCCCCCAAAGCGTATCCTCGATAACTATTCCCAAATTGCTTAAGATCGACCCTATCCCCGTTCTCGAATGATACGCTAGGAGAACGAGTATCCCCGCCACGCTGTGGGGAATCGTCAAGGGAATATTAAGGATCGATTCCAACAGACCCTTGAACGCGAACTCCTTTCTAGCCATCACATAGGCCAGCGGCACCCCAAAGGCCAACGCGAGGATCGTCGCCATGGTGGCGGCGCTAAAAGTGACTGAAAGCGCGCCTAAGATCTCGGGATCGGCTAAGGCGTCGGCTAACTGTGAGGGGGTCGTCATCAGAGGTGCCAGTATCATAGGTATCAAAAGAATGAGTATTATTATCGATCCGGCGGCTGAAAACATCAGGAATAATCCCTCAACCTTTCTCACCTAATCACCTCCAACTCGATGTCGGCCGGCACCTCCCCTGAAACCTCGAATTCCTCTAAGAAGCGTTGACCATTCTCATCGAATATATCTCTCCCGACGTCGCTTAGCAAGAAGTTCACAAACTTTATGGCCAGCTCCTCATTCCGGCAACTTTTCGGAATAGTTAATCCATATACGATGGATTGGCCGACTATCTCCCTCTGCTTCTCCGTCCCATAGAATAGATATACGTGAATCTTCTGATAGAGTTCATCCAGTCTCGGATCGCTTAGGGCTACTTCCGCGGGGAGTTCGATGTACTTCAGCCCATGTTGCACGGCCACGCTTTCGTATTCGAGGGCGTAATCTAATGCACCTGCCTCGAGAAGCGCTATCAAGTCGACTGATTTTGACCTGATGACCAAGTTTGATCCCGGTTTCGGACCAAGGTCTAGGGGAACGTATATGAAAAATTCTCCACCGGATCTATTGAAGAAGAGACTCGATTTATCCGCGATTAATCTCTCGAATAAGCCCGCTTCTTGGTAATGGTTCTCGGCTAACGCGAAGACCATTAAGGACCTATATCCACATGGATCATCGTTTGGATTCGAGAAGCCATATTTGACGTCGCGGCGCATGAGTATCTTAAACCAATTATCCGAACTTATCTCATCTGAATACCTGCTTTTATCGGTGTAGGCTAGCACCATCTCGTTCGAAGCAAAAGAGATGTAGAAATCCGCGTAATTCGGTATCATGAGCTTCGGTATGAGCCTATAGTCGGCGACGGCGAGTACATCAGCGCTCTTGTTGAGTTCAATTATCTTCCTAATCGCTAAAACGCTACCCGAAGGCTCAATTACAACTTTAACTCCCGGGTTTTCAGATTCAAATGCCTCGGCAACCTGTTCCAAGGGGATCGTCAGAGATCCGGCGCAGAAGATCTTCAGCTGGATAGGCTCCGCCCTTCCGAGAAAACTGTATCCAACCAGTATTGAGACGGCGGCGATTACCACTAAGATCAGAGTTACCACCAGGCCACGCCTCATATCTTCTCGGGTAAGGGCGGTGGGGCCGTAAAATAAATTTTTTCGTTATCCGATAACGAATAACGTTATCCGCCGGGACCGTGGATCACCTCACCTGCTTCGCTGGGAATTCGGTAACCGGTCAGTTTTTCGGCTAAATCCTTTAATTCCTTGGATCTCAAGGTCTCTAAGAATTTTTTCACGGCTTTCTTCTCGAGTTTGTCTAGTGGGATGGCGAAATCGAATCTCTCCCATTTAAGGGGCTTGAATTTGAGGCCGTGTTTTTCGGCAGCCCACCTTAGGGTTAGCCCTAGATCCGCCTTACCCATAGTGATCGCCCTGACGACCTCTAAGTGGGTGTTGACCTCCTCCCCGTAGCCCTTAATTCTCTTCACGGCCTCCTGAAAGCTCAATCCGATCCGCTTAACCTCCTCCTTGATTAAGTGATCTAGGAATATCCTCGTCCCCGATCCCAGGTTCCTATTTACGATCCTGAGTTCTCCGCGGATCACAGCGTCTAAGGGGTCGTCGAGGGCTATTCGGGAAGCAAATCCGAGCTCTCTATCATATCCCCTCACGAGGACTACCTGATCTTCCAGCCAGTATCTCTGCAGGAAGGGCCTATTGTATTCGCCGCTACTAGGATCGTAGAGGTGAAGCCCGGCGAAATCGGCTTCTCTAAGCATGAGGGCCGATAACCCTCCGGAGGACCCAATCCACGCGGCCTCTACCGACCTGACGCCCTTTTTCTTCATGATTCCGAATACGTGTTCTAAGAGTAGGTCATTGCTACCCGCGTAGATGAGCTCGGGGGCCTCAACGCCGCCCCTCCTGATCACCAACCTCTTGTGGAGTAACCTACGATATTCGCTGACGTAAAATTGTAGGATTTTCTCGCCGTGCTTCGTCAATTTCGCGCCTCCTCCTCCTCTTCCACCCCTCCTCGCCTCAACGATCTTAATCCTAAGAACTCTCTCCAACCTCGCGATGGCCTCCCACGCGCGGGAATACGTTAAACCCAAAGTCCTCGCGGCGGTCAGGATGGATCCAGTCCTTTCAATTAGCAAGAGGAGTCCGGCGGTCTTTTCATCGACTATCTCGACGCCGTCCTTCT
>CAZAVQ010000070.1:0-4533 GCA_964488635.1 uncultured Nitrososphaeria archaeon | reverse complement strand
TATATTTTAGGTGAACCTTGAAATTTAGATCGTTCTCAAATTGATTTAAGTGAATTGCGTGAGTAAACCGATAAGTTTTTCTTAAAAGTTTTTATAACATTGACCCTCGCTTGATCCGGGGATTTAAATGGCTCATGTGCTGGGTTTCTTGGGCAGTGGTAGAAAGGACGGGTATACCGTGAGGGTTTTAAAGGAGGTGTTGAGAGGAGCCGGGGAAATAGAAGGCGTTGAAACCGAGTTAGTACATCTTCTCGATTACAAATTCGGCCCATGCACATCCTGTTACCAATGCATACGATTACCCGAACACCGGTGCATCCTGCCGGACGATATGGGTCGTAAAGGTGAGGGAAGATTATGGAAGAAAGTTGAAATCGCAAATGGAATCGTCCTCGCCGCGCCGGTTCACTTCTGGACCGCGGACGCGTTAACCCACCTATTTGTAGAGAGACTTTATCCCTTCCTTTGGAGCGGTGAGCTGAAGGGCATTCCCGTCGTCACGATAGCCGTCGCGAGCAATCAGGGCTTCCAAGCAATCGCAAACGAGTTGCTCTGTCAGCTCGTCTTCACCTTTGGAATGAGGTATATCGGTGGGCTACCCGTACACGTAGCATATCTCGATGAAGCCTTGCCCAAGGCGAGGTATTTGGGGTCGAAGCTTGGGGAAGCAGCCTTGAATGATGAAAAGGAGGGGAGAAAGGCCATGAACGATGAAGAACTCTGGTTATACTATGAAGATAAGCCGTGGAGCGTTTTCCAGCGCTACGTCGAGAATCTAACCATGGGAACAGGTGACCCCCAACTCTCGATAATAAAAAGAGCCCTGGCCCACGGGGTGTTTAAGAGAGAAGAAGCCCTAGAATTCTTAAAGAAAGCAGACGAGGAATTTGATAAATGTATACATTACATTAGCTTAGGGGAGCGAAGAAAAGCCATCAAAAGCCTAGTTAAGGCGAGTGCCTTCTGGACCAGCGCCACCTACAGAGAATTCTTACAGGAGCAGTTTATTAAGGCTCCGATGCCGAGGGCTTATCGACCTATAGACGAGTAAAACACCCTTTCACGTTATGTTCATATCGAAAATTTTTCTTTGGAGAAACTCCTTAAAATCATTTGTTTAATTTATGGCGGGGCCGACGATGGAGACGACGGTCAACAGATTTCTCTTAATTCTTTTGGCGTTGATTATTTTGGTCGCGGTAAGCACTTATGCCTTCTTCATCGTCGAGAATCTTGATTTGTTTGATGCATTTTATTTAACCGTGACTATCCCGTCTACGGTTGGGTTCGGTGACATAACGCCTAAAACCTTCGGCGGCAGGCTGGTATACATAGGGCTTGTTCTAACGGGGATCGGTATCTTCGGATATGCGGTTTCCTTCGTCGCGAGTATGATGGCGGAGAGAAGCATTTTCAAGATGGTTAAGGGGGTCTTGCTATTTAGGGGGGACGCGAGGCTGAGAGACCACGTGATAATAGTTGGATGGAACGAGCTCACGAAGGCCGTTTGCGATGAGCTTAGGAGTAATGGGCACCGGATAGTGGTGATCGTTGAAGATGACGCGGTGGCGAGGGAGGTTTCTAGGGCTGGATATGATGTTTTAGTCGGCTCACCTCTCGAGGCCTCGACCTATCAAGAGGCCAAGATAGGCTCGGCGAAGTCGACGATACTGGCCATGGACGATGACAGCAGAAACCTCATGGCCATACTGAGGATCAGGGACCTCAACCGGGATCTGAAAATAATCACCGTATGCAATAACGACTACATGAAGAAACTCTTCTACAGGGCGGGAGCCGACGAGGTGGTAAACACCGCCGATATCGGCGGTCGGATACTCGCCAGCCACGTCTTCGAGCCTATAGTCGCAGAGGTACTGGAGGATATGGCCGAGGCAGAAAAGGGATTGGATGCGGAACAAGTGACCTTTAGGTCGTCGAATCCCGTGAGGATTAGGGAACTGAGGGACTTAGGATTTAGGAGCATAATCCTATTGATTATTCGAGGCCCTCAGAGGTTCTATTATCCGGATGATAGTTTCGAGATAAAGCTTGGCGACCTACTGGTCCTAGTCGGGTTGAGAGAGCACCTAGATTCTGACAAGGAGATCTTAAAGAAGTACTTCGAATGAGAGATCGCGGCACCCATTTTACAACTATTATGAGATGGTGAAAAAGATAAAAGCCATTTAAAGCATAGAATCTCACGAGCCTGGGGGGATATTATGACTAGGGATCAAGTGATTGGCGGACTTATAATGGTGGCCGCGGTAATCGGTATACTGGTCTATACATGGATCCTCTTCTTCACCGAGTGGACTTTAATCCTCCTCCAGATCACGGCATTCATAGCCGTTGCAGGAGTGCTCGGCATACTCGCTTGGATAGGTTATACTCTCGCCACCACTCCTCCGCCGAAGCCGATAGAGGAAATCGAGAAGGAACTCGAGAAAGAAATGGAGGCAGCCAAAGAAGGTTCTGAGCAAGAGGAGAGTTCTGGCCGCTGATTGGCTGAGAACTCACCGTGATATATGTTCATTTCTTGGAAGCCGCGTATTTATGATCCCATTATCCCCGCTTGGTTTCCCCTGAATGCATCTATGGTAATTCCACCTCCGAGATTTTTCTATAAATGGCGCCTGCCCAGCCGCATCGAATAAATTTCTCAAGATCTCGCGGTATGTCTGCTGACTTAAATGCCATAGGGGAAAATGTTGTAATGAAGTGTTCAAACCGCCGCGTTCTTCCCCCGTATACACCCACGTAAGCCTTATAGCGTAATGGTTCGCAGTTTATGAAAAAGATTTATTGGAGATTTATCGCCTGTCTTTTTAACATGAAGATTGTAACTAAGGATAAGGGAGTATACTCTTTTAGCTCGTCCCACAAGCCTGTTGAGCGCGTGAGACCTGGAGAACTTATAATTCTTGAGACTGAAGACGCTGTGGGCGGACAGATAAAGAGCGAGGATACGCCGATTGAATCCCTAGACTGGTCTCGAGTCAATAAGGCCACGGGCCCCATCTACGTCGAGGGAGCTGAAAAGGGGGATACATTAGTCGTCGATATCCTAGATATCGAGCTAGCAGAGCAGGGGGTGATCTTGGTAGTTCCCGGCGCGGGCATATTGGGTGATTTCGAATTTAAGCCTAGGGCGAAGATCGTGGAGATCAGGAATGGGTTCGCGATATTCGATGACGTAAAACTCTTAGTCAGACCCATGATCGGGACAATCGGCGTCGCGCCCGATGGAGAAGAAATCCCGACGGCAACGCCCTATAAACACGGAGGGAACATGGATTGCACCGAAGTAACCAGGGGGGTTAGGCTCTACCTACCTGTCGCCGTCGAGGGAGCATTATTTGCCGCCGGAGACCTCCACGCCGTTCAAGAAGACGGTGAACTCTGCGTCGCATCAGTCGAGGTGGAGGGAAGAGTCCTGCTCAGATTCGACTTAATCAAGAATAGGGCTCCCGAATGGCCTATAGTCGAGGCGGAGGACCATTACTCCATCCTAACCGCTGATGAGGATTTGGATAAGGCGGTTAAGATCGCGGCTGAGCAGGCCGTCAAGGCACTTGTCAAGGCGAGGGGATGGTCATTCGAAGAGGCATATATGTTCAGCAGCCTTGGAGTTAAAATAGCGATAAATCAAGTGGTCGATCCGAAGAAGGGAGCGAGGGCGATGATACCAAAGCAACTCGTGACTATTGACGATCTATTAACCGAAGAACAGGGGTGAGGCTGCATGGTCGCGGGATTAAGTGACGAAGCTATAATCGAGGAGGCAGTTAAGATTGTGGAAACCGCTCAAGCCAAAGGCGTCATATTGAGGATATTGGGCGCCATAGCCATACGAATACACAGTAGGGAATTCGAAGAACTGCATAGGAAATTGAATAGACTAGGTGATGAAAAGAAATCCTTTACCGACATCGATTTAATAGGCTATTCATCGCAGTGGGGGGACATAAGGAAGATAATGGAGAAGGATTTATCCTTCAAGATCTCGAGGCAGTTCCTGCTACTTCACGGAAAAAATAGGCTGATATATTATCATCCAGAGGACCTATATCACGTTGACATATTTTTTGATAAGCTGGCGTTTAGCCACGACATAGACTTCGGGAAAAAAGGAAAGGGCAGACTTGAATTAGACTATCCAACGATAACGGTTACAGATCTCCTCTTAGAGAAACTCCAGATACACGACATCAACGAAAAGGACATTAAAGACGTAATAGTCCTCCTTAAAGCACACGACCTCGGACGCGGCGAGGGAAACACAATAAACATGGAACACCTTTCCCGAATACTGGGAGATGACTGGGGTTTCTGGATGGACGTAAGGGAGAACCTCATGAAAACGCTCAAATTCGCTCAGAAATACCGCGACGAATCCATTCTCTCCCCGGGAGACTACGTGGAGATCGAAAACAAGATCAACGGCCTCATAGAGCTTCTAGACACGTGCCCGAAGACTAAGAAATGGCAGAAAAGAGCCAAGCAGGGTGCGAAGAAAAAATATTGGAG
>CAZAVQ010000069.1:0-4556 GCA_964488635.1 uncultured Nitrososphaeria archaeon | reverse complement strand
GAGAGCGGAGACGTTGTTAAGGCCCTGGCCGCAGGCGCCTCCACCGTGATGATCGGCAGGCTGCTGGCTGGAACCGATGAGAGCCCCGGTACGATAGTTGTGAGAAATGGTAGGAGATATAAGATTTACAGGGGGATGGCTTCGATGTATGCCATGCTCGGCAGGGAGTTCAGGCTCGGTGAAAACGAGGCAGAGGCATTCCTCGACGCGTCAGAATACTCTTATTACGCGGAGGGGATTGAAGCCTACGTGCCGTATACGGGATCAGCGTCGGATGTAGTTAAGAGGCTTGTTGCCGGCCTCAGGTCTGGGATGAGCTATCTCGGCGCGAGAACGGTAGATGAATTGAAGAGGAATGCCGTCTTCATCAGGATCACCTCCTTCGGATATAGGGAGAGCGTTCCACACGATGTGGAGATGATGTGAGATGCCCGCGACGATAATAACCGGACTCCAGTGGGGAGACGAGGGTAAGGGGAAGATCTCTTATCTGCTGTGCAGGGACGCCGATTGCGTTGTGAGATTTCAGGGAGGGGCGAACGCGGGCCACACGGTCATAGTCTCGGGGAAGAAGCTCAAATTCAACATGCTTCCCGCAGGATCCGCGGCCGGGGCCATGCCGTGTATAGCATCCGGAACCGTCGTCGATCTGGATGAGGTGTTTGAGGAACTTGACTTGCTGAAGTCCCTAGGCTTCGACGTCAAGTTCATGATAAGCAGGGCCGCGAACATAGTGTTGCCTATACACAAGAAGCTCGACGGGATGATCGAGGAATTGAGGGGAGGAAAGGCCGTTGGAACCACGAGGAGGGGGATAGGGCCCACCTACTCCGATAAGGCGCTTAGGGCCGGTATCCGGATCGAAGACCTCTTAGACAGGGATTCACTCGCCGATAAATTGGAGATCCTGAAGAGGGTGCATGAACTGGAGATCGAGAACTCGGATAAATTAATCCAGTATGGAGATAAGATCAGGCCATATGTCGGGGACGTCGAGCTATTCGTGAACAACCTACTCGACGATGGTAAGAAGGTGATCTTCGAGGGAGCTCAGGGAACCCTACTAGACATAGATCATGGAACCTATCCATATGTCACGTCCTCTAACACGATCGCCGGAGCCGCGTGCACGGGATGCGGCGTAGGCCCGACGAGGATAAACGAGGTTGTCGGCGTTATGAAGGCTTATTCAACGAGGGTTGGGGCCGGCGTCTTCCCGACTGAGCTCTTCGGAGAACTCGGTGAAAGGATTAGGGAGATAGGTCAGGAGTTTGGGACCACGACGGGTAGACCTAGGAGAGTTGGATGGCTCGATATGCCTTTGCTGAGGTACGCCGTCCGTATAAGCGATGTCACCTGGATCGCCTTAACAAAGCTCGATGTCCTCAGCGGCTTAGATAAAATCAAGATCTGCACCGAATACGATTTAGATGGGAAAACGGTCGAGATAGCTCCGCCGAGCGTAAGGCTGCTCCACAACGCCAAACCCATCTACATGGAACTCGATGGATGGGGGGAGATGACGGAAGAGGATTGGAGGAAGGTTTCTGAGAGAGGTTGGGATGCGCTCCCAGACGAGGCAAAGACATATATCGAGATGATTGAGAGACTTGTCAAGAAACCGATCAAGCTGGTATCGGTTGGAGCTGAAGCCGGATTGGAGGTAATGAAGTAATGGATCCTTTAGAGGCCATAATCCCCATCGACGGCAGATACTGGTCTAAACTCGAGGAGTTATCCACCTATTTCTCGGAATACGCCCTGATGAGGGAGAGGATTGCCGTTGAGATAACTTATCTGAAGAAGTTCGTTGAGGAAGTTGAGAGGGAGAAGATCTCCGCGCTGCCTCTTAACTGGAAAGAGGTCCTCACAATAATACCGGTCGAGTTCACGATAGAGGATGCTAAACGGGTCAAGGAAATCGAGGCGGAGATAGGCCACGACGTCGCCGCCGTCGTCAGGTATCTCAGGGAGAAGCTCAGGGATCTCGGGCTTGAAGACCTCGCCCCCTACATCCACATAGGTCTGACCTCGGAGGATGTCAACAACCTGGCGTATTCGAGGCTACTCTCCAAATTTAATAGAGAAGTTTTGATGCCGAATTTGGTTAAACTGCTGGAGCAGGTGGCCGCGCTATCTCTCGAACACGTGGATACAATCATGCTCGGCAGGACCCATGGAGTTCCCGCGGTTCCCACCACTTTCGGGAGATTTCTCGCTAACTACGCGTATAGATTGGCTAAGATAGCTGATGAGATCTATGACTTCAGGTTTCCCGGGAAGTTCGGAGGAGCGGTAGGCGATCACTCGGCCTTAAAGTTCGCCTATCCCGACATCGACTGGATCAACTTCAGCAGGGAATTCGTTGAGTCCCTCGACCTCGAATACGTTCCAGCCGCCACCCAGATCCTGCCACATGACAAGGTCTCCCAATACTTGATGAGAATCTCCTTGCTGGATTCCGTTCTCTCTAATCTCTGCAGGGATCTATGGTTGATGTCCGCCCTCGGATTACTCATCTTCACGATAAAGAAGGGTGAAGTCCATTCATCCACGATGCCCCATAAGTCTAACCCCATCCTCCTCGAAAACGCCGAGGGATCATTTGACCTAGCATCCGAAACGGCATCCTATATCGCGAGGAGGCTCCTCTCCAGCAGACTACACAGGGACCTCTCGGACTCGGTGATTAAGAGGTTCTATGGGCTTCCACTCTCCCTAACCGTCTTGGGGATGAAGAGCCTGAGCAGAGCCTTGGAGAGGATGACCGTGAGAAAGGAGGAGATGTTAAGGGAAGTTGAGAGCCGCCCCGAGGTACTGGCTGAAGCCTATCAAGTGTATATGAGGAGGATGGGGATCGAGAACGCGTATGAGATAATCCAAGATGCGTTAAGGGAGGGATGGGAGGAAGTATTGAGGACCTTGAAGAGCGCCCTCCCCGAGGAGTTATATGACGAGGTAACCTCGATTAAGCCTTCGAGGTATATCGGCGAATCCGAGAAGGTGACGCTGATACTCTTGGACGAGGTCGAGAAAATCTACAAGAAGATCACGGATTATCTGGCTGAGACTCAATCCTAACTCCCTCCGCCATGAGCCTTGCCCTCATAACCGAAAACCTTTCCCCTAGCTCTTTCACGATCTCATCTATTCGATCATAATCGGCTACGGCTATCACGCATCCGCCTCCCCCGGCTCCCGTGAGCTTCGCGCCATACGCCCCCGAGTTTAGACACAGCCGAACGACCTCCTCTATTTCCCTAGATGAGACCCCGACCAGCCTGAGCAGTTCCTGATTCCTGTTCATGAGCTTTCCTAGGGTTTCGAGATCCGGCTTCCTCAACGACTTCAAGGCTTCCTCCGCGATCCCAGCCGCTTCCTCTAGGAGCTCCCTAAACCTTTCGGGCTGAGCCTCGCTAAACTCCCTCACCCGCCTCACGAGGTCCCCCGTCTTCCTGGGCTTACCGGTGTTGATTATCAGCAACTCCTCTAACCTCATGTCTATCTTCCTATAGCCCTCTGACCTCGTGTAGACGCCCGCCCCGCCAAACGCCGCGACAGAGGTATCTATCCCAGAGGGAGTATAGTGCGCCACCCTCTCGCCTTCATAGGCCGCCTCCAAGAGTAGAGGATACTCGATTACCCCCTTGATTAGGTGTAGGGTTGCGGCGGCCGAGGCGACCGCGATTGCGGCCGATGATCCGAGGCCGACGCTTTGGGGTATTTGTGAAGATATCTTGAGTCTGAGACCTTTCCGATATCCTAGTTTCTTCGCTAGATATGACGCTGCCGAAGACGCGGGATTATCGCCTGTGAAGCCTTCGAGTGAAATCGCCTCCTCATCAGTTTCGACGGCCTCGACCCTCGCTCTGAGATCTATAGCCGATACGATGGCTGGATTTCCATGAACTACGAAGTGTTCGCCGAAGAGGATGACCTTTCCGGGAGCGGACGCGGCGCGCATCTCCCCTCACATCGACTCCTTGCTTCTAAGAATAAGCGGGATCACGATCTTGTCTATATACTCCACGAACTCCGACTCAGGCATCTTCGTGAAGGACGTGACGACGCAGTTCCTCGTCAACCCCATCACCCTATTCGTCCCCGCGACCGTGAAAACGATATACCAGATCTTCCCATGTCTCAGGTATTCCTCGTAGAGCGCGGTGTTCTTCAGGGAATCCCCGTAGAGGGCGAGCTTATCGACGTCGACGAAGTCGAGGTCGTCGAAGTAGATTACCTTTGTTCCCTCGGGGTTCATCTCGTGGAACTCCCTCATCACCTCCGGCGAGATCCTGGCCTCGGTTATCGCCTTGTAGGATAGATATAGGTGGTTTGATAGGAGGGATGCGACGGCGTTTGCGAAGTGTTTCTCCTGAACGACCGTTAGGAGTGCGAGGTCTTCGACCTGTTGGAAGATTATCCTTGCCTCGACGGTCTTCAAGATGGGAACGCGGTTTCCCCTCTGGTTGATGATTATTATCTTGTCTCTGCTGAAGACCCCCTCCAATCTATCGTCTTTGAGGTCGAGGTCCTTAACCTCGGTGATCAACTCC
>CAZAVQ010000068.1:0-4604 GCA_964488635.1 uncultured Nitrososphaeria archaeon | reverse complement strand
GGGAACGGGGTGAGGCCATCGCGAGGAATGCTAGCTATAGGCCGATCGTGATACGGGGGCGTGGGAAAGAGTTATTCGGAAAATTCGTCGAGGTCGAGGTCGGAGATGCGAGGCCATACTGCCTCTTCGCGGAACTTAAGAGGATTTTAGAGCCCCTAGAAATCGCTGAACTCGTATCTGCTTAATTAGGTAGCGGGTAATTGACTCTATGGGTTTGGACGCGCTCGAATACGACGTGATCGTGGTCCACTATGGCGAGGTAACTCTAAAACGCGGCAAACGGGGGCTATTTGAGAGAATTCTCCTGAAAAATCTCAGAAAAGCGGTGGGCTTACCGGTTAAGAGGCTTCAGGGAAGATACATCGTCGAACCGAGCCCCGAAACCGATCTAAACGATTTACTTTCCAAAGTCGGAAAAGTCTTCGGAGTAGTCTGGTATGCCCCGGCGATAAAGTCCTATTCCGTCGAGGAGCTAAAAGAGCGGCTCGCGAAGATCTTGGAAAGCCGGGGGCTTCAAAGGATAAAGGTTGAGACTCGGAGAAGCGATAAACGCTTTCCGATGACATCGCTGGAGGTGTCGAAGATGATTGGAGAATATCTCGCCTCAACCCTCGGATTAAAAATAGACTTGAAGAACCCGGACAGAAGGATCTTCATAGAGATCACGGAGGAAGGGATCTACGCGTCTCTTCAAAAGCTGAGGGGACCCGGCGGCCTCCCAATAGGTAGCTCCGGTAGGGTTCTAGGGCTCTTCTCCGGCGGGGCGTTCTCCGCAATCGCATGCTGGTACATGATGAAGAGGGGATGTCTAGTTGATATCCTACACGTATGCGAGGGGGATTTCTTCCAAGGAGAGGGATACGCGCTCCTCAGGAAGCTCCTCGAATATTCTCTTGAATTCAAACTCCACTTAATTCCCTCAACCCCCTTTATCGAACTATCCAATAGAGTCCTGGAAGAACTGAGGGAATACGTATTCAAACTGTTTTTACTCAAGCTGGGGGAGGCTGTGGCGAACAGGGGTCACTACCTAGGCCTCGTGTGGGGATATAGCGCGGCATCGAAGCTTAGGGCGCTTGAGGAGTTTTGCGCGGTCACCCGGTTCCGGTCGCTTCCCTCCTATGCTCCACTTCTCTCCCTCGATGAATCCGAAATAATCCAGCGAGCGGAATCCCTAGGAATAGCTCTTCCTTCAACTCGGGGAGATCACCTAGTCCCAGATAAGAAAGAGCTTGAGAAAATCTGGAGGAAGCACCGCCTAGACGAGGCCGTCGAGGCTTCTTTGAGGTCCATGGAGGTCTTCAAGTTGAAGAGGGAAGAGGCGCCCCGGAAGATCTGGCCTAAATGATCATAAACTTATGGGCTCATCTGGTTTCGGCAAGATTACTTGGCATGTTATTTCTCCGAGCTTAAGCAGTCTTTGAAATTCATGGGGGTTCTCCGTGTGTATCGGTATTATCCTCCGAGGATTTATCTCGTTAATTATCTCGATTAAGCTCTCGCGATCCGCGTGCCCCGAAGAGTGGACATTTCTCAGATCAAGTCTTAGTAAGTGAACCCATCGCTCGAATTTGCTCCACTCTATCTCCTGCTCCTCGTCATGCGGCTCACTAGTAGAAACTATTATCCTCGAACCGGGCTTAGGCCGTATTTGGACTAGTTCCAAAATGTAGTCTAATCCGCTCATTATGAAGAAGTATTTGTCCTGTCTCTCAGCGATCTCATCGGGCTTCACGAGTTCTCCCTTTCTTATTCCATCAACTCTGTCGAGATACGTTTTCTTCAACCAGCCGCGGTAATTCACTGAGCCTAGATCGTATCCATTTCCGGTAAGCGATCTCCTCTCGAAATATATCCCGACATCGCTTAGGTTCGGGACGGCGATTTTAGTCTTTGAATCCGAGAGCTTATCCAAGAGATATGCTATCCTCGGGCATATGACGGGCTTCTTCCCCAGCTCCCTAGCGATTTCGATGAGGTCTCTAAGCCTATCAACATCGGTGGGCGACATGATGACGCAAGTTAGTTTATCCGCCTTCTCCCTCGCGTAGGTTCTTATCTCCCTGGAAACCTCGTGTTCTGGAACCTTGATAGAGGAATCTATCCTAGTCCCCTCTATGAGCAGATAATCCACATCCCTAACCTTCCCCGTAAATCTCTCAGTAAGCTCATTAAGTAAACCGTGTTTCCTCAAATCCCCGGTATACGCCAGGGAGGCCTCCTCAACCAAGAATCCGAAAGAAGCCGGTATCGAGTGGTCTACGGGATACGGCGTTATCTTGAAAGGCGCTCTAGGGATCCTCACCCCCTCCTCGAATATCTCTATCTCCCTCTCATATCTTTCGCCCCTTCTACCCCTCCTATCCCTCATGGAGAAGACTTCTCCCTCTATATCCAGGCTCGACGACTCCAGCATGGCCTCCATTATGTTTTTCATCGAGTTGCTGACCGCGATAGCTATCTCCCTGGATAGGAATCCTGCCGCGCCATAGTGATCTACATGCGCATGAGATATAACGCATACCTGAACGCCGATTTCCCTCGCGTGGCCGAGGAGGCGGCTCACCCGCTCATCCAGCTCTGTTAGGTCTTCGCGATATAGGCCTCGAACTCTTGGGAGGATCTCGGAGTGGAGGTAATAGTAGAGTTTATTCGCGATTGTGAGGGCGCGGTATCCCAAGATATATTCTCTCTTCTTTTTTATATTCACCCCGAAGTCGAGGAGAATTCCTCCATCCTTTCCGATCAGGGCTATCTTGTTTCCTCCTATGCTGTTTATGCCATCGAGAATCTCGAGCTGTAACGCGGGCATCTACGCTGGGAAGATTATTTCTCCAAGATTATAGCATTATGGTTACGGGCGGCCGCCGCTCGATGAATATGTTCTCCGACCTCCTTTCCCAGCTCTCGCTGGGGGTGACCCTGACGAATTCGCTCTTCTTCTTAAGTTCCTCGAGGTTTGAAGCGCCGATGTATCCCATCCCGCTCTTAAGCCCGCCGATGATCATCTTGACTACCTCCTTCACGGTTCCCTTATAGGGGACATAGCCCGAGAGCCCCTCAGGCACGAGTTTAGAATACCTATCCAGTTTGCTGATGACCTCGGCGCTGCCCATGCCCCGGTATCTCTTCAACTTCATTCCCTCTCTTTCGATCACCTCTCCTGGGGCCTCATCGGTGCCGGCGAGCATCCTGCCCAGCATGACGCAGTCAGCCCCCGCAGCTATCGCCTTCACTACGTCCGCTATCCTCTTTACGCCGCCGTCCGCGACAACCGGAATCCCGTATTTCGATGCCGCATCCGCGACCCAAGCTATCGCGTTAAGTTGGGGAATCCCCACCCCGCAGACCTCCCTCGTCAGACATATCGATCCGGCTCCGACACCTACCCTCAGCCCGTCTGCTCCGGCGGCGATGAGGTCTTCGGCAGCCTCGGGGGTAACTATGTTTCCGGCCACTATGTCTACTTCACCTATACTCTTGTAGGTCTTGAGGCTCTTGATCACGTTTTCGCTGTGGCCGTGGGCGACGTCGATGACTACGAGGTCGACCTCCGCTTTCAGCAACGCCTCGAATCTGAGGTTATCGAGGACCCCTATAGCAGCTCCCACCAAGAGGCCCTCCTCCTTAACCCTCCTAACTTGCGTCGCTTGATCCACGACGCTCATATTCCTGTGGATTATCCCTATCCCGCCTAGTTCGGCTAGGGCCATCGCCATCTCGGCCTCGGTCACCGTGTCCATCGGAGAGCTAGCGATCGGGATCTTCAGCTCGACGTTCTTCGAGATCCTAGTGGATACATCCAAATCCTCCTTTGGAATCACAGAGGAATACTTAGGCTTTAACAATACATCGTCGAACGAGATCCCCGCGGCGGCCGTCTCCAGTTTCCTCGAAAAGAAACCCATATATTACATACCAATAAGCCTCTTTTTATCCATTAAATCACCGGCCGAGAATACTAAAAATCAGTTCGGGTATCACTCATCATTCGTGAGGTCAGTAATACCCGCTCTCATCACTTCCAATAGCTTCTTGTGAGCGCCGTGATTAAAGGGTTGTCTTCTCAGAACTTGTAGCCGATCTTCCTCAGGAACTCCCTTCTCTTCTGGATATCTGCCTCGGCCTCGATTCCCTTAGGCTTATATCCGTCGACGACGCCGATTACCCCCCTTCCCTGAGGGGTCTCGGCCACGATTACTTGGAGTGGGTTGGCGGTCGCGGCCAGGATTGTGCAGACCTCTGGGACGTTCTTTAACCTCTGCATCACGTTAATCGGGTACATGTCGCGCATGAAGACTATGAAGGTGTGGCCGCAGCCTATCTTGTAAAGCGTGTCGGCGGCGAGCTTCCTAAGCTCCTCATCGGTTCCCTCATGCCTTATCAAGCAGGGGCCGCTGGCCTCCGCGAACGCTAGGCCGAACTTAGCTCCAGGAACCGTGTTGACTATCGCCTCGTATATATCCTCGACGCTCTTGATGAAATGGGTCACCCCGAAGATGACGTTGCAGCCCTCCGGGATCTTAACCTCCACTACCTCGAACTTTATCTCGGGGCTCATGCAATTTCAGATGAAGTATTCAGGAATAAACCTTACCCGGGGG